>CAZZIC010000061.1:0-20850 GCA_964653985.1 uncultured archaeon
AAGTATTAATTTTTGTCGGTTGCATCAAGTACTGATTATTAATTTTAGAAGATCGAAAAAATAGTTATTAATTTTAATGTTGTTTTAATAATACATTAATATATATATGTTTATTCGTTAATTTTTAACTAGTAAAGCAAAGGTAAGTTATCCTAAACAATGACAGAAATTACTGTTGCAAATTCTTATTTGGATTTTTTCAAATATTTGAAAAATAAAAAGAATTTAATTAACTTTTATCCAAGGAATGAAGAAGTTGTAATGGCAAATAAGTATGACTTAATCATGCAGTTATATTTTTTAAGAGATCCATCAATCATAGATGAAATTCTTTTTAAGTTTAATAGTATGGAAACTAGATATTATAACTTCACTTGGAATATTGAAAAAGTGAAATCTGAGAAAGATGAGAAAGTTTTTAAAAATACCGTTAGATTTAAAATGAAATCACAATCTAATTATCAATCTATGGCTGATAAAGATATTTTTTACTTAATTTATTCCAAACAAAACAAGTTTATTTTACCAATTGGTTATGTTAAGTCAGATTTTTTAAGAAAAAGGTTAAAGGCTTTTTTCAAGGAGTTTTTTCCTAAAATATCAATGTCTTTTTTGACCCAAAAAGAGATTAAGCAATTTCTTTCATATTTCACGAAAAATAAAGACATTAAAATAGATCTTGAAATGCTTGTATATAGAAAAGTGAGGGAGGAGGGAGATCCAAAAAAAAAACCTATGGAAAAAGCAGTTGATTACATTGGTGCTAAATTAATTGAAAAAATTTCTGAACTTGAGGCAAATAGGAAATATATTGATACAATTGGTTTGAACATATATAAAGATAATGAATATAATAAGAGCTTTATAAAATTCCAATATAATCGTAATAATAGACTCTTATGGAAAAAAGGAAATGCTATTGAAATTATTAAGCTACTAAATAATTTATTTGAACTTTCGATTAAAAAATTTGAATTTTTGGATAATAGGGAACGAAAGTACACTTTAAATCATAATTCGAGACCGTTTGTATTAAGATTTATGTCAAATGTTTTTTCAAACAAAGAGGAAATTAAAATGTTCCAAAGAAAAATTAAGAAATTTCCCAATTCAAGTTATACAGTAATACATGCAGGGAATCCTTCACTTCATATTATTTTGAGAGACCAAAAAGATAACTCTACTTTCTCTATTAGAAACATTAACAATAAGGATTTGTTGATAACTCCCCAAATAAAGGGTTCAAATTCCGCATCATTAAGAATTTTAGATCATATTGCTGAAACAATCTCAGAATTCGAAATGAATGATTATTTAGAATATCGAAATGAATTTTTAAATGATTTAGAAAAAAAAGCAATAACCCTATGAACTGAGAATGTCAGAAAATTCGGAAAAAATTTTAAAAATCGTTTGATCAATGAATATAAAAGATATAAAATAAACTTAGAGCTTATTATCGCTTTAAAATATCTAATAGAAAAGAATGGAAAAAGTATATCAATTATCCCTCCAGAAAGGAAAATTAAAATTGATAATGAAGATAACCCAAAACCTCCTGATTTAATTATTCATGATGATAATCTATTGTTTGTCATTAATGAAATAAAATCATCATTAAGTCCAAGCAGGGATAGTAGTAGACAAATGAATAACTATTTAAATTTAAAAACTATTCTTGATAAGGATGGAAACGATATTATTCCAAATGACCATTCTGTTAATCTAATTGTTGACTATGGGAGTTTTATAGATACAAGAGATCATTTTCAAGAAGAGATTGATGATGATAAAATAGATAACTTTTCTATAACAACATATGTTAGTACTGATGATATTTCAAAAGATGGTCAACATTATTATTTATTTGAACTTAGGTTTAATCAAACAATAATTGAAATTTATAATAAAATTTTGAGTCAATTTACAAAAATATACGATATCGAACTGGAATTAGAAAAAGAAAAATTGTATTTTATAACAAATCCTCCTGTTCAATATACTATTACCATTTTATGGAGTTTAGTAATTCCAAATGTTCCTGATATAGAAACAAAAAATACTTTCTTTTTTAATGAATTAGAAGATATTATAAAAACTTACTATTGTGTATGGAACGATAAGACTTCATATTATAAAAGGGATTGGCTAACTGAAGCATTAGATACTTTATTAGAGATTGAATGGATATCTGAAATATCTAAAGATAATTATAAACGCATAAAATCATTAAATTTTAATGAAGTTAATGAACGGATTATAGATGAATTAGTTGATTTAAAAACAGAAGAAAATAGTATGGATAGATCATCAACTGAAGACGAAATGACCCAAATAAACCTAGGAAATTTTTTTGATAATTTAGAATAACTCAAACAATCTCCTAAACTAATTGATTTGATATAAGGCAAATTTGAATTACTCATTAATAATGAATAATTAATAATGAATAACCATATTCTATTCTCAAGATTTCAACTTACGAATTTTAAAAAAAATTTTTAAAAATAAGAAAAAATTTTCTTTAATATGAGCGAACAAGAGTATGAATTTCAAGCAGAAATAAGAAAATTACTCAATATCTTAAGTAAGTCATTATATCAACATAAAGAGATATTTTTAAGAGAGTTAATTAGCAATGCAGTCGATGCTTCCAAAAAGGTCGATTTTATCCTTCTCACAAATCGAGATATTAGAGATGCTGATGAGGAGCTGAGAATCGAAATTTACTTCAACCCCGAAGAGCAAGTCTTAACAATCCGAGATTACGGAGTTGGAATGATGAAAAAAGAACTTGTCAATGACCTCGGTACAATTGCAGGTTCTGGAACGGAGAAATTTTTAAGGAAATTAGAAGAGACAGATAAAGGAGAAAAAAAGAAGCTCGATCTAGATATTATCGGGCAATTTGGGATAGGATTCTATTCAGTTTTTATGGTTGCCAATAAAGTAAAAGTAAGAACAAAATCCTATTCAAAAGACGAAGATACATATGAATGGGTCTCAGATGGAACAGGAAAATTTAAGATAACTTCCACAAAGAAGAGAAAACGTGGTACCGATGTCACTTTATACCTAAATGATGAAGATACAGATTTTTTGAATGAACACAGAATTCAAACTATTATTAAGAAATATTCTAATTTTGTGCCCTATCCAATTTACTTATTCGAGCTTGAAGAAGGGGAAACCCCAGAAGAAGGAAAAATTAAAAAAACAGCAGAACTTGAAGAGGAAGAAGGAGAAGAAGAAGATGAAGTAAAGGAACTCAAAGAAAAAGCCCCAGAACCTATCAACGAAACAACTCCTTTATGGAAAAGAAACAAAAGTGATATTACAGAAGATGATTATGAAGACTTTTATCATTATATTTCAAATCGATATGATGAATACCTTCACGTGATCAATTATAAAGTTGATGGACGCGTTCGGTTCCGATCAATCCTTTTCATCCCTGGATCTCCCACACAAGATATGCTCCAACAGGAAACAGATTATGGATTATCTTTATATTCAAAAAGCGTACTTATTATGAAGTATGCAAAAGAACTTATCCCCCAATGGATGCGCTTTGTAAAGGGTGTTTTAGAATCGGAAGATATTCCATTAAACATTTCTAGAGAGACTATACAAGCAAATCGGGAAATCATGAAGATGAGTAATTTAATCGTTAAAAAATTCCTACGTGAATTATCAGACTTAGCGGACAACGATCAAGAGAAATTTTTGGAGATTTGGAACAATTTCGGACAATTCATTAAAGAAGGAATTATAACAGATGTCGCAAGAAAAGAAAAACTAAAGAAACTGCTCAGGTTCAAAACCTCAAAAACTGAGGGGGATCAATTAATTGGACTTGATACCTATGTGGAACGGATGAAGGAGGATCAAGAAAAGATTTATTATTTAGTCGGTGAAGATCTTGATACCATGAAAATGTCCCCTCATCTTGGCTACTACGAGGAAAATGATTTAGAGGTCATTTTATTTGATGAAACTGTTGATAACTTCTTGATGATGAATATGAATCATTATGAAGTTAAAAAAGGAAAGGGAGAAGAGAAGGAATCTAAATTCTTAAGATTTTCGGCAATTGATGTCGCAGAAACTGAAGAAGAAAAGGAGGAAGAAGAGAAAGAAAAAGAAGAAGAGAAAGAGAAACTTCCAGAAGACTTACAAAACTTTATTGATTACATAGAAACCGTACTCGAAGATAAGATTGTAAAAGCAAAAGTTTCCAAACGACTTTACGGGAATCCTTGTAGATTAGCCAACCCCGCGCAAGGCCCAAGTTCAAGTGCCCAGAGAGCTATGAGATATTGGACTCAAAGCCAAGGAGGTCAAGAGTTCAGCATTCCGAAAAAAATCTTTGAAATTAATCCTGAGCATCCAACAATGAAAAGCTTAATCGAACGTTATAATGAAAACAAGGATGATGAGATAGTTGAACCGATAATAATCCAATTGTTCGAAAATAGTTTGTTGGCAGAAGGAGACCTTCCAAATCCATCTTCCATGGTTCCAAGAATAAATCAAATAATTGAAAAACTCTTAAAGAAATGAGATATGAATCAAAAAACTAAATCTTTTATTTTTATAAAACCCCTTATATCTTCTTATTTTAGACTTCAAAAAGGTTAAAAATAGTATTCTTCTAATTTAAGATCAGGAAATATTTCTCCTAAGTTTTTCTCAGTTGTATGTAATGTGATTTTTTTATTCAAAGAAAAAGCAATGGCAAGACAATCAATATAAGAAAGGATATTCGAATGTTGGCATTTCATTTTGCCAGCTTTAAAAATAAGCGACTTATTTAGATTCACTAATCTTACTGGATAATTATGAAGGAATGAAGCCACACGTGCTTCTGCAGCGTCTTGTCCTGATAACCTACATATTTGATAATAAACTTCTACTAATATTGGATAAACAACGTAGGCAATGATTTCTTTATTCTTTACTTTTTTCATTAAATTTTTTATTTGTTTAGGAGGATTTTTGGAATATAATTGAGTGATTATTCCTGTATCTAAACATAAAGCATTTTTCACCTACTTCTCCCTCTCTAATTCTTCTTTCTTGATTATTTCTGAGACCTCCTTCATATCTTCACTCGAATAGGAATTTCTTCTCAATTCAGCATCGCTCCTAATGGGTATTATTCTCAAGGTACCTTGATCCTCCAAAATAAGAACCTTATCTCCATCTTTTAGATCAAATTTTTTTCTAAATGCTGCTGGAATTGTTATCATCCCATTATTTGTAACCTTTACAGGTTTTTCATGAATAATATTTTCTATACTCATATTTAGAGAAAATCCATTTAATTAAATAAATCTTAATATTATTAAGTAAAATTTAATTTTTCTAAATATTCATTAATTATCCTTTCAAATCCAGTTTAATAAAAATTCTCAATACAGTAATAACTTGATATTTAAGAGGTTATATATTCATAATAAACGGGCTTCTAAAAAAGCTTTAAGTCTTTTAGAATCAAACCAAATAACTTTTTTTGAGTTTTGTAATGATTTAAAATGATTTTTATTTCCGGACCAGATCGGTGCATTAAGATGCAAAGCTACAGCAACGAAGGGGACATCGGATATATGAGATATGAGTTTTTTGGCTTCATCTAATTTTTCTTGATATTCCCCAATTTCGACTAGTATAATTTCATAATTATTAATGATTGTTTCTGCTTGTCTGCGGGGGTAATCAAGTTTTTCAGTAAAAGTTCTACAAATCTCGTCCCTAAAAATTTCTGGTGCAAATAATTGGATTTGTATATTATCAAGAGTTTCGTCCAATAATTTTCTTTCTGTACCTTTAGGATTATACATAGCTGAAAATAAGATATTTGTATCTATTACAAGAGGGATCATTGTTCTTTTCTAGAATCTAGGATTTCTTTCCTTATTTCTCTTCCCGATTTGATTACATCATCAATAGTTAAACCTTTTTCTTGCAATCTCTGCCTAAAATCCTTACTAAATTCATCAATGTATTTCTTTTTTGCATCAATAATAAGCACTCTCAATAAATCGTCCATGGATTTCGTTTCAAATTGAATCTTTAATCTTTTTAGCTCTTTTTTTGTTTCTTTTTTAACTGAAATGGTAGTATAGTTCATTTTTATTCAAATAGATTTATAGTTTAATATAATAATAATTTAATTATTATATTATTTAATTATTTAATTATTGTATTAACAAATCAATTTTTACTTTAAAAAAATAAATAGACTTGTTTTTTAACCTTTCTTTTTAACCGATAGGATGCAATCTGAGAAGAATAATTCTATGAAATTTCTCCTTCTTATTGTATGTTTAAACAATTTTAGTAAACCTATAGAGAAATTCTATAAATTGGATCAGATTTTCAGCATCTTGTCATAATATTGTTTTATTCTCCAGATAAAGTTCAAAAATTAGTAAGAGTTTAATCCCCTCTTTCAAGTTCTCTATCTAATAATATTATAATTCAGAAGATTTCTCAACTTGTATTGATTCAATTACTTTAATTAATTAACACCAATGAAATCATAAAGAATTTAAACTATTATTTTTTAAATAATTATAACAGACCGAATGTTCGGTTGGTCTAATAAAAAGTTTTCATTTAAAATGAATATTAAACAAAATAAATCACAAATGAACAAAGATATAGATACGAGAACCGAAATTTTAAATGTTTCCTTGGATTTATTCGCTGAACACTCCTATCATAAAATAACGGTTAAGGATATACAAAAGGAAGTTGGAATTTCAACGGGCGGTCTATTCTATCATTTTAATTCTAAATTCGAGATTGCTCAAGAAGCCCTATATAAATGGATGGATGATGCTTATAAGCCATTTTACAAAAAAATCGAAAAAAAACCACATCCTGAAAAGATGCTCAAAAACATTATTGATTTTTCAATAGATTTATTTATAGAGAAACCAAAGATGATGAGATTTTTTTTAGAAGTTTATGAACTCGAAATTCAAAATGAAAAAAAGTCTTCCAAATTGGCTCGACTCTTAGACCAGTTTGTTTCTTCTGTCCAATCATTAATGAAATCGTACAATATCCCAAATTCCAAATATAAGGCTCATATGTTAATCGCATGTTTAGATGGTCTAATGTTTCAATATATATTTTTAAAAGATTCAGAAGAATGGCTTAAATTAGATTTACTTAAAGAAGAGATGTATGAAATATTTGTAAGAAATACAAAATCAACTAAATAGATATTAAAAAAAAATAAGAAAAGAATTCTTTAAACGGATGAAATTTATCATTTTTTATTTCTCTGGAACAGGAAATACTTGGTGGATCTCTCGTGAGTTTTGCAGAATTGCTGAAAATTCCGGTTATACTACGGAGTATATTTCAATTGAAAATGACGAGGTTTATTCTAAGGAATTTTTAAAGTATAAATTAGAAGAAGCAGATGCTCTCGGGATTGCTTATCCTATTTATGGTTCTACTGCTCCGAGAATCATAAGGGATTTCATGGAATTTTTAAAAAGTATTTCTCGTAGAGATTTGCAAAAAGACAAGACTAATGTTGATTCTAATAAGTTTGGTTTTATCCTAACAACGATGGCTCTATTTAGCGGTGATGGCGCTCTTGTTCTTCAAGATGAGATGGAGAACCTTGGATTTCCGCTAAGGGGGGCTAAAAATTTTAAGATGGCATCTAATATTAGTATTCCTGGATTTCACTTTGACCCCGTGGGTAAAGAAAAGTTAAAAAAAAGAAAGAAAAAAGCCAGAGAGGAACTTGAATCATTTATGAAAAAAATTATTGCGGGAAAAAAGAAATTAGAGGGGAGATGGAATCTATTCGGTAAGTTAGGGGGATGGATACAGCGTAAATTCATGGATTGGGCTTTAGAGAGATCTATAAATTGGTCCGCTGACATGGCTAAATGTACAAACTGTAAATTATGTATCAACAATTGTCCTACTGAAAATATCCTTCTCAATAACGGGGAAATTACTTTCCTAGATAAATGCACTTATTGTATGAGATGTTATAATTTTTGTCCGACTTATGCTATATCCCCAAGAGAAGAGCACGCAGATCCAGAGGTATATAAGAGATTTCGCGGTTGTATTGACAATTTCAACCTTGATGTTGTTCAAAAATAAATCGAAATTTCTATTAATACTTATAAAAAATTCCATCTTCTCCAATAAAAAGAAAGATAAAGATTCAAGAGTTAGAGTTAGATTCTTTAAAATTGTTTTTTTCTCAAAATTTAGTCATATACTTTTTTTAATGCTTCATATGCTGTAATAATGAAACAAACAACTATGGTGAACCTTCCGATTTTCTGGGTATTAGCCAATAGTTTTAGACTTACTCTTAAGCTAAATAAAGCGATTAATTTCTTATAAGAAAGAGTACTTGAGCAAAAATAATGAGAAACTTTCCTAAAAAGGCTGCTAAAATAATTTAATAAATAAAAAAAGGAGTTATTCTGTTGAGGATAGTTTTTTAAGTAATGGTTTCGGTAAGAAGTAACCTAGATAGAAGAGAACAGAAGCTAAAACTTGAATTGTTCTTACTAAAATGGGTACTATTATAGGCAATCCAGCCCAAGATAAAATTGAGTCCAAGGAGGATCCTATTAAAAAGAAAATGAATGCCATAACTAAAAAATAGCCTTTGTATTTGGTCTCAGGTTCTCCTATTCTAATCGCCTCAATAGAAAAGACAAGACCTAAGCTAATGAATATTAATAATGTCAAGATTAGCAAAATTGCAAGCAAATCAGTTGTTCTTAATCCGACATTTGGTCTTGTTGCCAGAAGCGTGTAATCAATTGAATAAGCGACAAATAAGATCACTTGAAATATAAGAGCATAGACACAGATCCCATAGAACGCATATTTCATCTTTTTTCCTGAGATTAATAATGAGGATGCATACGCCCACATAATTAGTGTTGCAGGGATAAGTACAGTACTTAAGATAATCGCAAACATCTCGGGAACTGGAATACCCAATAATATCTGAAACAAAAGGGTGACCACTTCACTCCACCAAGGAGAAGTAAGTAAAAACCATCCTAATCCTAAACCCAAAAATGCTTTCTGTTTTGTTTCTTTATATCTTAGTGAGATCCTCGCACCGATTATTAAGGCTACAATTACCATTACAATAGCTGTAAAACCTTGAACAAGATTAATAGTAGAAATTTGGTAAATCATTTTTATATGCCATGTGATATGTATATTAACATAATAAAAATCAATATTATATATAAAGTCAATTATTGAAAGGTTTAAGATATAAATGTAAAATTAAATTCATATTAATTTTCAATTTTCAAAAGGAAAAAATGATAATTTCTAAGTTATAATTAACAAGAGTATTCTCTCTGCCATAATATTTCACTTTATAGGAAATTTAACAGGGGAATTATTCTCACCAACAGGGATAGCACCATTATTTCGTTTCATTTCGGATTTAACTATTGCGATTGCGTTAACATTGTATTATACAAAATTACAGAAAAAGAGTCTTCTAGAAAAATGAGTTTTAAGTAAATTAAGAAGAATTAATCATCAATCTGCTAACAAACAAAAAAGAGAAGAAAAGGAAAATTAGAAGTTTAATATTTTTATTCTATCATTTCTGCTTTTTCAAATTCTGAGACAAATTTTTCATCAATTACTTCTTGCTTCTCAGATTCAGCTTCTTTTTCTTTAACATTATACCAATAATTACTATGAGAACACATTTTTATTTTTTCACCCTTAACAGATAAGTTTTTTATATTTTTTTTTATATAAAACCATTAATAGGTTTAATATTAGTAATAATTGTATTAGTATCTAATTAAAATATCGAGATTTAACTATTTAAATCTTTGGAATCTTTTCCCAAATTTTTTAGTTTTTCAATTAAAGGGAGAAAGAGACGAAATTACTCGACAAATAATGAATACCTTAAATTTCTTCAAAAAGCAGAAAAATCCACATATTCTACCCCTTATTCATTTTTAACTTTTGAATAAATTGCTTAAAATCTTAAATTTTTCCAAAATTTTAGTTTTGAGAGCGGTAGATCTTATTATACAGTTAATATTTTTTGATTATAAACCATATTTTCTTTTTATTTGAAAAATTTTTTGAGATTAAAAAGATATTAGGTGCTAGAAAATGAAGATAAAGAAAAAATTAAAAACCCTTGGTGAGAGATATACTAAAAATGCAGATTTTATTCTAAAAGTGCTGGACCATTATCATATTAAGGAAGGAGCAAAGGTGTTAGATATCGGAACGGGTCGGGGAATCATGACAATTATCTTAGCTTTAAATAATTTTCAGGTTATTACTGGGGAACCCGAGGGAGCAGATTGGGGAAATTGGAAAGAAAGTGCTAGAAAAGTAGGAGTTTTAGATTCGATTAAATTTAAACCATTAAGGGCTGAAGAACTACCATTTCCTGATAATTCATTTGATGCTGTCTTTCTTTACACGTCTTTCCATCATATTTCAGCGGATAATCGAAGAAAAGCATTGAGAGAAATTCTAAGAGTCCTTAAAAATAAAGGATTAATAGTAATTATTGAATTAACCGAACAAGGGGTAAAGCGTCTGAGAAAAAGGCACCCTTCACATCCAAATCCCGTTGATCCTCGAGATTTTAACGATGAATTACCGAGAGAGTTTCAAATTATAAAGGGCAAGCTTTTAAATGCTTATCTTTATCAAAAAAGGTAGTAGGATAATTATTTCAATAATTTTTAATCATTTCCTGTCTCTACAATCCAGATTGGGCTTGTCCAAGCCATATTATTTTCCTCTAATAAAATGCGTACATAATAGTAAACAAACTTTTCACTTTTTTGAATATGATCAAGAAAAATATTTTTTAAAGATTCTAAATCTTCGAATTTTTCTTCGAATAAATTGGTCCCTCCAGTAAAATGTTTTATCGCCTTTTTGTTCCTAACGATTTGTACACTTTCTACTTTTAGAGGGCTAATGATTTTAATTTTAAACTCACGAGATGATTTAAAACTAGGGTTTTCTGACATTTCAATTATATCTCCCATTGTGTAATTTTGTAAACTAAACTTGATGATAATTCGTGGACCAGTTGTTCCATAACATTTTCTATCTATGAGAGCATTCCATATAGATTCTCTTGTTAGATCCTCTGCCCAAACAGCCATAATACCTGGAGGATAAATCCCATTATCCATATCTATATCTCCTGAAGGATAGAGACCTAAATGGTCATCTCCACCAGCCGTAAAACCCAATTTATATCCTCTTTGAAGAGCATCTTGGACATAAGACCCCTCTCTTCCCAAAATCGCTCCTCTTTTTCGGGCAAATGACCCATATCCAAAAAATTTATACCGAGGAGGTAAAGGATTTCCGTCCTCATAAGAGTTTTCATGATTTCCCCATGAAGAATAAATTTCAACCAGTCTTTCTAGTTTATTGTTAAAATATTCCCAGTTTCTGTATCCTGGTTTTAATGCCGTATGATGTCCTATCATGAGAACTTTTTGATAATAGGGTTCTAAATTTCTATTTATCTTGATCGTTGAGTTATATTTATTAATTTCGGATCTCAAAATGGGTAGAGAGTTATCTTTATAATAAATACATATATCACCGTATCCAGTATACCATGTTCCATATTCATATCCAAAGATAGTGATAAATTCATTTTCTACATTATTATTCTCAACAATCTCCTTAATTTCTTTAAAATCCTTTTCGGAAGTCTCATAAAGGTGATCATGCTCAGTATTCGTACCAAAATCTAACCCTGCCCTCTTAAGATTCTTAAAATATTCTTCGGGAGATCTCATACCGTCACTCTTGTTTGTATGCCCATGAATGTAACCCCAATAGATTCGTTTATTTGATCTTCTCTTTTCGCATATTATTGGATTAGAAATATAATACTTGTTTTGGTATTCTGCTTCGATATAGAAAAGCCCTGGTTTGTTTCTCGTAATTTTATCATATTTATAAAATCCTCCATCAGTTTCTTTAAATTTAAGCGATTTTAAATATGTTCTGTTACCTGATTTATCTTTCTTATAGAGTTTTATGGTTTCATTAAAATTCTCAATTAAATTATGATATTTGTCTTCAACCCTAATAAAGATTTTGAAAGGATCGTTGAGGGTTGTCATTGAAGGAGCGATTAACTCAACATTTTCAGTATTTGAATGAATTATATTTATGGTTGGTGGTTCTTCTACTACTAATAATTTTCCATCTGGAAATTCAAATGAAATTTCTATTTTTTTCTCATTTTCAGCTATAGATTGAACTAAAGTATTTTGAATAGTAAATTGTATATTGGTTCCTTTTCCTAAACCCTTATCTACAAAAAGATATTTCACTAACAATTGCTTTCCAGTAAATAATATTGGTAAAAAGTTCCTCTCAGGTGAGGTTTTTAGTTGTAGAAATCCCTTTTTCTCTTGATCAAAAGGCTGCAAATGATACCAATCATTTTTATTATTTCTCCCACCTCTTAACCTAAGAATAATTTTTGACCCTTCTGGTAAATCAAAATTCAAATTAAATGATATTTTCAAATTATCAAGCTGTCTTACTATTAAATTCTCTGGATGGACATCTATATTATTGATTAACTCTGATTGATCCGAAGATGGTTTCATTTAATATCAAGAGATCAAAATGTTTTAAGATTAATATTATTAAATTTTCTTGAAAATCTGTAAAATAGTTATAAAATTAATTAAGTTATTATTGCTTTTTGATTTGTATCAAGAGATTACCTCAGAATCAAATAAAACAACTTCAGAATTTTCTTTAATAATCTAGTAGATCGCATTATGGAAACTTATGAAATAAATAACGACGGTAATTCTTATAACCCTTAGAATATCGAAAAGAGTTTTCTAAGATTACCTTAGCGCTTGAATAAAAATAATCAAGGAATTCATCTCCAAGACCAATCATTTTTTGTTGATACCATGAAGATGCTTGTAGAAGATCCTTTTCAACATCATGGTGAAATTTTAGACTATAAGGACTTTTCATTTTTTAAATCGTTCCTTAAGATCTTCAAGAGATAATAAATCATCTTTATTGAGCGTTTTTTGACGCTTGTCTAGCTCTTGCTCATGAGATTTTTGTATAGGGTCAGAAATTCTCTCTGATCTAATACTTTCCCTTTAATTGAGAAACTAATTTTAAGCTTTTCGGTAATAAAAATTTAGAAGAAATGAAAAATTAATGTTAAAAAATTGATGAAATTTACATTATCCTGTTAAATTTCTACATCCGAGATTAATATATTTTTACTGAGATCTAGACTTTTTCAAGTATCTAAAAAATATCATGGGAGAATATATAATATCCTTAAATTTTTCATAATTTTTTTTCAAAAAAAATTCGATCATAAATTCAGTAAAAAGATCACAAATTCAAGTTGTTTTATAGCCTTATGATCATAATTCGAAAAGTTTTAGCCCAAGCTTACAAAAATGTCGGCTGAGAGCTTCAGATTTCAAAAATTAGAAAATTTCCAGAAGCTTTTTTAATAGAGTAAATTAATATAAGAAAAGTATTTTTGTTAATTATAAGGAAGATTTATCTTTTTAACAATTAAAACCGTAATTTAGATAAAAAATTTAATTTTCAAGGGAAATAATTATGTCTAAGATTGAAAGTGTTAATGATCTTTTATCAGAACTTGAAGAAAAAGTTCCAGATATTATCGGTTCAGCGGTTATACGTACCAATGGGCTTCTTGTCGCATCATCGCTTCAAAGTCAAGATGAGTCAAACATTAGGCTAATTTCAGCTATGGCTGCCGCACTTCTTGGTACCTCAAAAAGAACGGCTGAAACGCTATATAATGGAGAGTTTCAAAGTTTGAATTTAGAAATTAATAAAGGAAATCTTTTTCTAATGAATGCTGGAAGGGTTATACTAGTTGCTACTACTAAAAAACAACCCAATATAGGATTAGTTACTTTAGAAATGGAAGATATAAGTGAAAAAATAGGAAATTTATTCAAAATGGAGTAGTGAAATTAATGGGAGAAGAGAAAACAAAAGACCAGTTGAAGTTTATAGCGTCCATGTTTAGAATGGCAATGGAAGAATTTAATACCGTAATGGGACCTGAGTCAATACAAACTATTTTCCGTTTAATTGGAGAACGACAAGGAAAAGAAGTGGAAAAAAGGATGAAGGAAAAATTCAATGTTGAGAAATGGACACCCGAGGAATTTGCTGATAAATTTATAAAGGATGTATTGGACCCTGCTTTAGGAGAGGGGCAATCCGAGGTTGAAATTAAAGGAGATGAAATGATTGTTACGGTAAAGGTATGTCCTTTTCAGAGAGCTGGAATCGACATTTCCTCAGAATTCTTTTGTACCTATACTGAGGGCTTAATAGATACGGCAGCCAAAGAGGCTTTAAAAAATACAGAATTTAAGACTGAGGAATTGCAATCTTCTGGAACTGAATGCTGTAAATTTAAGATAAATTTAAAGAAATAATCTCACATTCTTTTACACTTATATAAAATAAAAAATCAACTCAGAAACTATGATTCACAATATTCTAATATTAAGAAGAAGTGGGGAAAAGCTTTTCAATCAGAACTTCGGAAAAGTGGCATGGAACGAGATCCTAACCTCCGGTTTTATCAGTGCCTTATTCAATTTTACACAAGATGTTTTTGATGCCGATATTCAAGATCTTGAGCTGGGTCCTTATAGGCTTATGTTCGAAAATTCACAGCAAGATTTTATCATCGTTGCCATCTTCGATAAGAATGACAGTATCATTAAGGTTAAAAAAGATCTGGATGAATTAAAAGAAGAATTAAATTTAAATTATAGAGATGCTTTGAATAAAGATCTCTGTTGTGAAGATGATTTTGCGGGGTTAAATGACATCGTTGAGGATATTGTGGCAACAAGGGGAGATACAGAAATATCTGAAGGGCAGAGAAAGAAATATACATCAATTTTGGAAGAATTCCGCTCAAATTCCGAGATCTTAGATTCTGACCTAATCACTTCTTCAGGAGTTCCTTTAACAAAAGAATGGAAAAGAGACTTTCTGAATTTATGTCTTAGACAGATTGATGCGTTTTGGAAATCAAAACAATACATTTTAGACCAAATAATTCTCTCCTACGAAGAGCGCCATTTAATACTTTATAAGGTTAACAAGAATCTTGTATTATCTGCTTTGATTCGGAGAAATACCCCTTTGGGTTTGGCAACTTTAATGATTGAGGAAGTAGCAAACAAAATAATAAACTTATAATCTAATTAAAAGGTGGAAATATAATGGGTTTATTTTCTAAATTAAAAGAGACATTACTTGGGAAGGATATAGAAACAGCCGTTGAATTTGAAAAGGAACTAGAAGAATTAGTAACTGATTATGGTTTAACTCACGTTGCTATCATAGGAATTGGAGGTCGATTAAAGGGTTTACCTCTTATATATTCTTCAGAAAATGAAAATGTAATTAAAAATTTAGCTGCAAAGATGCCAGAATTAATTAAACCAATCCAAACATTACAACCCTCTCAGGAATTTGAGAGAACGGTAATAAAATACAAAGAAAAATATCTGATTTTAATTAAACTAAATGAGAATATCGGCTTTATCGGAATGTCAGATAGAAAGACCCCGATTGAGGACTCCGTTAAATGGATAGAGAGTAAAAAGGATATAATAAACAAATTATTTGAGAAATGACTTAACTTCCTATTTTCTTTTCTTCTAAATTATCTTTTTGATCTATAGGTTTATTTTTAATAACAGTAATCAGAATAGCGCTAAAAATTAGGATTGACCCCATCCACGCTTGCCAAGATAATATTTCTCCACCTATGAGAAAACCGAAAAGAGCGGCAAAAACTGGTTCTAATGTAAAGATTATTGCGGTTTTTGCTGGGTTTTGATATTTCTGACCCCAATTTTGAAACAGAAAAGTGAGTGTTGTTGCAGCTAAACCCATATAAAGTAGAACTAACCATATGTTAATATGAGCATTTAAAAGGTCATATCTTTCACGAAGAAGGAGTGATCCTCCAAAACTAAATATACTTAAAGTTATCAACTGAATAAAGGAATACAAATAAAGATCTATTAATTTTACATATTTATCATTCAAAATGATAAAAAGTGCATAAAAGAATGCACAAATAAGAACTAAAATATCTCCCATAATAATCAATGTTTCTTTTTCCAATAAAAGTAAAGCCATCCCGAGGATAGAGAGAAATAGGGCCAAATAAATTCTTTTCTTGAACTTATCTCGAAACATTATCCATCCCAAAAATGGTACCATGACAGTACTTAAACCTGTAATGAATCCTGCCTTCCCAGCAGTTGTAGTTTGCAAACCATATGTTTGAAAGACAATTCCGAGAAAATAAATAATTCCTGTAATAAACCCTGTTGTTAGATGTTTTTTATTTATTTTATTAAAATGTTTAAAGAATGGGAGAAATCCTATAGCGGCGATTATATATCTCAAGCCCAGATAAAGAAAAATGGGAACATCTTGAGTAATCGTCTTAGTAATAATAAACGTTGAACCCCAAAGGATAGTAGTAAGAATTAACGCGATAATTGCCAGGATTCCATATAAATTAGGGTCATTTGACGCTTTATTCTTCTCATTCATTTACTCTTACCGTCAATAAAATTGGATGATAATATACTTTCTTGTATTTCGAATGTCATTCAATTATCAAATTAAAATTTAACCTTAATAGATGCGGAAATAATTCAATTATTAAATATTTCATTTACATAAAAGTTAATGATTACTATACTAAAATAATAGAATTAAAGGCTTTTTACGAAGAATTCATAGAAAGAAGGAGGAGAAGATTTCTATAGCTACTGATTTTAGGCTAATTTTATTAATATGCATTTAAAGCATATTTTTTTGTTTGATTATTTATAATATGAAATATTTTACAGGTTAATATGAATTAGTTTGAAACTATAAGGAGTATACGTTTGACTAAAACATATGAAGAAATTAATGAAAAGATAAGAGAAGGAAACGCTGTCGTTTTGACTGCCGAAGAAATGATCGATTATGTTGAACAAAATGGACCTAAGGTCGCTGCTGAAGAGATTGACGTTGTGACCACGGGAACATTTGGACCTATGTGTTCAAGTGGAGCATTTTTAAATTTCGGGCATGCTGATCCTCCAATCAAATTTGACCATTTGTGGTTAAATGACGTACATGCTTATCACGGAAATGCTGCCGTTGACTGTTATATCGGAGTTACAAGGATGGCTGATAAAAGACCCTACGAATACGGCGGAGGTCATGTTATAGAAGATCTTGTTTCAGGTAAAGAGATAAGATTGCGAGGAATTTCAGATACTACCGATTGTTATCCTTTGGATGAGGTTGACACTAATATCAAAATTGATGATCTTAACCAAGCAATATTATGCAACCCAAGAAATGCGTACCAAAAATATTCTTGTGCTGTAAACAGTACGGAAAAAACAATATATACATACATGGGAAAGTTATTACCTAATTTTGGTAATGCTCACTATTCAGGTTCAGGTTGTTTAAATCCGTTAACAAATGATCCAGATTATGAAACAATAGGGATTGGAACGAGAATCTTTCTAGGGGGAGGGATAGGATATGTGATTGGAGAGGGTACTCAGCATAACCCAACCGAGGGTTATGGAACACTATTTGTTAAAGGAGATCTTAAACAAATGAAACCAAAATATCTTAAAGGAGCAAAATTCGAAAAATATGGAGTTTCAATGTTTTGCGGAGTTGGGATACCTATACCTATTCTTAACGAGAAATTAGCCAAGAAAACAGCGATAAAGGATGAAGATATAACTACAAGTATAGTTGATTACGGAATCCCAAGACGGGAGAGACCTAAAATCAGAGAAACAAATTATGAAGAGCTCAAAAGTGGTTCTATAGAAATTAATGGAAAAAATGTAAACTGTTCATCGATGTCCTCGCTATTTTATGCACGTGAAATTGCGGAAGAACTAAAAAGCTGGATAGAAAAAGGAGAATTTTATCTTAATCCACCCGCAGAAAAATTAACAACAAAAAAAAAATTTAACCCTATGAAACAAACTTCAAAGCTTAGGTTTGTAAAAGATCTTAAACGTAAAGCGACAATATGTTATGAAGATTGTGATATTAAGGAGGTGGCAAAAAAAATTATTGAGCAAAATATGAATCATATTATTATCACAGATCATAATAATAAATTAAAGGGAATTGTTACGAGTTTTGATATTACAAAAGCGATTGGGAAAGACAAATCAGAGTTAAGTCAAATAATAACTAAGAAAGTAATTACCACAAGCGATAATGAACCAATAAAAATTGCCGCAAGAAAAATGAAGTCAAATGATATTTCTGCTCTACCTGTAATTGATGATAATAGTAAAGTAAGAGGGATAATTACCTCGGAGGATTTAATGTAGATGACAATAATAAATGTAACCTTACCTTTTACTCTAATTAATGAGATAGAGGATTTTTCAAAAATTTTAAATGAGATTTTAAATCAAGACGTTGCACTGAATATTTTAAAGTTTTCCGCAAGTGATAAAGGGATAAATCTATTGTTGGATATTCCTGAGGAAAAAGTGAGTAATGTGACAACTTCACTTCAGAAAAACAATGCTTCAATTAACCAAAAGGGAAGGATTGAAGTCAATTTAGAGATATGCATACATTGTGGAGCATGTATTTCTTTATGCCCTTCTGAAGCTTTATCATTGGATAAAGGATCCCGATTAATCTATTCTGAGAATAAATGTATTGGGTGTCTTTTATGCCTTGATTCTTGTCCAATTTACGTAATAAAAGAAGCATGAAAATGATGAAAAAGATTTAAATTTTGAAAGTGTTTATCCAGTTATTTTATTAACTAGCTTTAGGACATTATTCAAATCCTTTACAATGGGAAAGTTTGAATCCTCTAAATGGGAATATTTTCCATAACGATCAACCATTATGAAAGACATACCAAAATTTATGGCATGAAAAGCTTCTTCCTCACTATCTCCAATAAAAATAGAATATTTAGGGATAGAATTTGTTATTTTAACCATTTTTTTAAAATATATTTCAGATTTTCCCTTTTTTGGAGCCTTTACTGTATCTACGCCTATTATATAATCGAAAGTCTTGCTTAGATTATATCGATCTATAAAACCCCGTATGTGATAAGAGGTTGCCGATGAGGCAATATAAAGATTGTAATTTTGACTCTTTAACCGATTTAAAATAGGAATAGTATCTGGAAAGGTAATTGGACAAGAACAATTCAACATTGCTTCATATTCAAGACTTTCAGTAGATAATACCTCTTGAAATTGATCTTTATCATCTTTAGGTATATGTTTCAATATTATATTTCTCCATTCCTCATCCGCTTCCACGATTTTCTCCATAAATAAATCAGAATCATCTGAAGTCTCATAAAAAGAAGTTAATTTGCGAAACTGTACGATCCAGTTTTTATAGGCTTCTCTATGAATATTTTTAATTTTCTCTTTGGAGTAGCCATACTTAGACAAGAGTGAAGCTAAATGTTCTTCATAACACCTTGGAACTTTCTTTATATCAACTAAAACTTCATGCAAATCAAAGAATACATTCCAATTTGAAGGATTCATTCTTTAGACAATGATCTTCAGTATTAATTGTTTATGAATTTTTAGTTTCGAAATAATAGATTAATGGTTTTTAACATTCTGAATTTAAAAATAGTGGCAAAAGACTAATGGTTAATGAATTTAAAAAATTTATATGATCCAAATATTTTATTCTTGCTCTGTAATTATTTCATATATCTCATGAATTCGAGGATTATTCTTTCTTAAAGCAACACATTTTTCCTCTTCACAGCCTCTCAGGATAGCAAGAAGTTCATTGATATGGATAGTTGGAATGTTCAATCTCTCTTGAAATAATTCATTTATCTTATCTCTAAATTCTGGCTTACTTAATGTATAAAGACAAGTGGGACAAGGCATTAAGAGAAAATCGGCTTCCACATTTTCAGCACTTTTTAATTTATTATATGTTATCTTAAATGCCTCTTCTGGATGTAAAACAACTTGACTTGCACCCCATCCACAGCAACTCTCCCTTTCCATATAATCAACGGGTTGTCCGCCAAAAAGATCGATAAGATCTTCAAGTTTTGTTTTATCCTTCAAGTATGTATGAACATCTCTATCCCGATCAAGATTCAAATAATGACATCCATAATGTGAAGCTACTTTGAGTCCTTTAAGATCGAATTTAATATTTTTGAGGACCTGATAACGAATAAGGTGTAAGAAATCCAAATCGTGAACAACCTGGACCTTAGGTTCTTCTAATATATCATATTGTCCTGGATACTCTTCATCTCCCATTTTTTTCTTGAGATCATCCAAGATTTCTTGGGTTTTTCTTCTTACCTCTGGGGTCTTAAGAAAATCTCTCCCACGTAAAAGACTATTATAACAACCATTACAAGAAACAAATAAAATATCTGCTTGATGGTTTATTTCATTCAAATTTCTTTCATTTATTGCGGCAAATTGAGCTCTAGTTATTAGATTTCTTTGAAAGAAGGTACCGGAACAGCATGATTGATTCTCACATATCTTCACATCCAATTCTAATTCATCGAGAAGGTCAAAGAGTCCAAATCTAACCCCGGGAAAATATTTTTCTAAACAAGCTCTAAAAAGACATAACTTTTTATCCTTAAAGTAATCTAAAGGATTTTCGGGATATTGCTTTTCAATTTTTTGTAAGTCTAAAGATAATTGATGAGCATTCATGAGAGGTATA
>CAZZIC010000062.1:0-20824 GCA_964653985.1 uncultured archaeon
GATTTTATCTTATTGATTTATTTTTTTAAGAACGAAGGCGAAATTTCTACCAAGATTTTCGAAGGTTCTAATCCCTTCTTTATCTTCCATAACTTCACCTGGTTCTCGTCCGATCCCTAGATTCCAATAAGAACTTCCAGGAATTATCATTTGTTTAATAAGGAAGAAATAGTTAATACTTGACAATACATGTGTAGCCCCAGCTCTTCTCACAGCGATCACAGCCGCTCCAACTTTATGCTTCAGTTTATTTCCTGTAGCATACCCTCCTCTTTCGATTAGAGCCTTGACATTCGTAGCTAAGTCTGCATAATAGGTAGGGGAGCCAAAAATAATCCCATCAGATTCAATCATTTTTTCTATATACTCATTCATATTGTCTCCTTTAAGAACACACCGGTTATCGCCATTCTCAACGCATTTCATACAAGCGGTACATCCTCGAAGCTTTTCCATGCCGATCCAATTATAATCACATTCGATCCCTTCCTTCTTTAGTTCATCCATCACTATCTTAAGGCAATGATAGGTATTTCCTTCTTTCCTCGGACTTCCATTGAATAATACAACTTTCATAAATATCTCTCAAATGTTTTTGTTTTATTAAAAATTAAATTATATTAGATAGCTATAAATTTTTTTTAAGGCTTTATGTAATCTTTTGTAAATATTAGATACAAGGTGAATGAAATGAAATCCCCTGAATTATTAGTACCTGTTAATCGAAAATCGTTGAAAGTTGTGGGAAAGTATGCTGATGCGATATATTTCGGGCTCTCTGAGTTTAATATGCGAATGAACGCACAGAATTTTTCAAGAAAAGATCTTCCCTCGATTATTGAATATTGTCATAACCAGAGGAACCCATTAAAGGCTTATCTTTGTACCAACATTTTAATATATAACTCAGAATTGGAAACCTTAGAAAATCTTATTAATTATGCTCAAGAATGCGGAGTGGATGCGGTTATAGTTCATGATATTGCAGCAATTCAATTTGCCAAAAAATATGGGCTTAGTTTTCATATCTCTACACAAGCAAACATTTCTAATATCGAAAGTGCGCAATTTTATGAGAAATTAGGGGCAGAGAGGTTAATTTTGGCACGTGAACTATCCCTGAATCAAATTAAAGAAATAAAACAAGAATTGTCCGAAGCTGAAATTGAGTGTTTTATTCACGGTTCAATGTGTACTTCTATAAGCGGAAGGTGTTATTTTTCAGCTTCCATAATGGATTCATCTCGGTATTCCGCTAATCGAGGGAATTGTGTGCAACCGTGCAGAAGGAGGTGGAGTGTTATTGATGATATGAATAATGAATTCATCTACGATGGTAAATTATTTTTAAATTCAAAAGATCTCTGTATGATTGGTTTTATCCCGGAATTAATAGAATCCAAAATTGACGCGTTCAAAATAGAGGGAAGGATGAAGGATCCGCTATATATTGAAACTGTAGCAAAATGTTATCGGGAAGCAATTGATTCTTATTTAAATGGAACTTTTACCAGAGAAAAAGTCAAAAAATGGAAAAAACAATTGAAAAAAGTATATAATCGCGGATTTCATACGGGTTTTTATTTTGAAACTCCGGGGATTGAAGAACTTGAATTAGAAAAAAGAGGAAATATATCACCATATAAAAAGGAAATGTTTGGAAAAGTGCTATCTTATAATGAGAACAGTAAAACAGCAAATATTGAGATTCAGAAAACTAACTCTAATCTACGTATAGATGATACGCTCATAATTAAAGGGAAAAAAGGCTCATATACACAAAAGGTGAAAAAAATGATGAAAAACGGAGTAAAAATTGAATCAATTTCACGGTCCTCCGATGAACAGCCTAAGGTTTTTAACATCGTTTTAGATCGTTCGGTAAATGCAAATGATAAGGTGTTTATTTTAGCTCAAGATTGATTAATTGACCTTTATTATTTCCTCCAAGCTTGGATTAATAAAGATATAAAATCTAAGAGAGTAAAATTACGTAGCAACAAACAATAATCATGAGCTTAGAAAAATAAGATTCTATCATTTATAAACTCAAACAATTTATAGGTTAACATAGTAAAGAAAATATGGATGTGAATAAAATGGATTTTGAAGAAAAAAGAAAAAAATTAGTCGAAAGTCTAAAAAGAAAAGGTATTCTTGAAAGTGAACAAGTAATTGATGCCATGTTAAAAGTTCCGAGAGAAAAATTTTTGCCAGAAAACTCAAGAGCTTCCGCCTACGTAGACAGTCCATTATCAATTGGAAAAGGTCAGACCATAAGTGCCCCTCATATGAATGCTATGATGTGCGAAAAATTAAATTTAAAGGAGGGAGAAAAGGTATTGGAAGTTGGAACTGGTTCAGGATATCATGCCGCCCTATGCGCAGAAATCGTGGCTCCTTCAGGTCATGTCTATTCCATCGAAAGGCATAAAAAGTTAGCAAAACAAGCGAGAGAAAATCTAGAACAAGCGGGTTATAAAGATTTTGTAACGGTAATAGTTGGAGATGGTACAAAAGGCTATGAGGAAAAAGCCCCTTATGATAAAGTTCTGGTAACTGCCGCAAGTCCAAAAGAAGTCCCTCAACCGTTAAAAGATCAGTTAGCAGAGGGAGGAATAATTTGCATCCCTGTAGGTTCTAAAAATTTTGGTCAAAAATTAATATTAGTAAAAAGGATTGGAGATCAATTCGAAACAGAGAAAATTACTTCTGTTCGCTTTGTCAAATTAATAGGGCTTTATGGTTATGATAAATAAAAGGTTTAAAGATAAAATCAAGTTAATTGTTATTATTATTTCTCTTTAATTCTACTTTAAACTTCTCTTTTAAACGTTTTTTCATCAGTTCTTTTCTCACTTTTTTAACAAATTTGCTTCTTTCAATACAATTATGAATTCTCTCATCACTTGTGAAACAAAAACAATGCTCACCATCATAATAGTTTTTTTCCATAACTCACCACCAACTAATTTTCTTTTTAATTATCTTCCATTAAAGTAAAGTAAATCTAAAATTAATAATGTATCCTTTATATTAGATAAAGGAATTAAGAAAGACATTTTCGAAATTTAAAACAAATTCGTATATATTTATAGATTCTTATTAGTAAAAAAAATTAGAATAGAGTTTTTTTTTTGAATTTTTTTTCCTTTTTCTTTTTTATGAGTTTCTTACGTATCTCATTTATTTTTTTGTTTTTTTTAATGTCTTCCCGAATTCTTTGCTGTTTATAATTCCAAGAATAATCTCCATCAAACCGACGAAAATCCTTCATTTAAATTCAATTATTTTTTTAAAATGCTTTACTTAATTATTTCTACCTTAACCTTTATAAAGCTGTGGTATTACGTGGGTATTAATGATTAGTATTACAAAATTATGTCAAAATAAAAAAACTTATATATAATTCAGAACTTACCTATGATTTAAATTGATTTTCAATTGAATATTGAAAAATTTCGTTAACTTTTTTTTTATCAATACTGAAATTCCTTGAAAAACATCTTCATATTTTTCCTCAACCTTTAACTGTGCTATAATTGGAAATTTTTGTATCGTGTAAGAACTTTTTTCTGGTATTACATTTAATTCCAGACTAAAATCATAGGTTTTATCAACTGCTTTAAAATTATTTCCTGAATACTCAAAAGTATTTAAAAGGTTTTTTTCTTTTTGAGTTGATAAGACCACATCTTTAGAATCCCATTCAAATTTATTTGGGTCTCCATTAAAAAAGAAAGGAAGGTCAATTCCAATAGCAATCTCTTCCAAACCTCGAATCTCTTGATTATTTAGATGCTTAAAATCATTTATTTTTCCCTCAATTGATATATCTATACTATTCCCCATAATTTCTATAGATTTTTTTAGTTCACAGTTTAATTTTCCTTTGGAATGGGGAATTTTAATGGTTCCCTGTTTCTTTAGTATGAGAGATGCTTTTTTTTCATCTGTCTCCTTTTTAATTACTTTAAACTCACCATCAATAAAATCACCTAATTCCTCATAAGAATCCTTCTCGATTTTTTCTAACGGTGTTTTATCATTTTTAAAGAATCTTACCCGCAACATAGATCTCCTGAACCTATCAATCATCAACTCCCCTCTTTCTATTCTTTCGGGATCATGGTATGCTTCTTCCCGTCGAGTTAAAGTGTTCAAGAGATTGTAAAATTTTGGTTTATAATCTAATTCATAAATAGTTCCTCCGTCTGATAAATCAACATAGATATTTAATTGGTTTGACTCTACCAGATATTCCTTTTTACTATTTTTGGTAAAATCTTTTGCTACAATACTCATGAAAGATCTCCTTTCGGGATATAGCACATCTTTGATCTCATCTATAATATTTTCAGCATTAATTAAATTAGAATATACATGAAAACGTAGAAACTGTAAATATACTCCTCCGAAAAGTCCATGCCAATAACTGTCATTACATTGTGCTTTGTATATTTCATCCCACGTATAAGCAAGTTTCTCTTCAATACTCTTTTCTAACTCCTTATCTTCCAATTTATGTACTTCTTCTTCGATAGTTATTAATTTCTCTCTCACATGCAACATTTTTTTATGCATGTTATTTGATTCTGGATATTTTACCAAAAAGTGTCTCCAAAACCCTCCAGAAAGAAATTGAGAAAGCTCTTTTTCTCTCCCTTGATTTTTGAACTCTTCACTAATAGTTTCAAATCTCCTTCTTAATATTGTAGGTAATACCCACTCCTCCATTTTATCATAACTTGCGGTGGGTAAATATAATAAATTTTTTGCAGAAAATTTATTCATATATTTTTTGAGTGTGATTGTTTTAATCCATTTATTATTTAATATTTGTTCGAAAAATGCGGGAACAAATGGTTTTCCATTATCTCCTTCTTGATGACCTTTTCCTTCAACATAGCAAAATTGATGTGTTGATCCCCAAGCACCCATTTTTTCTGCGTCAGATATAAATAAAGCTATACGTTCTCCTGAGGTGGTTGATACTTCCTTTAAATATTTTACACTTTCCTTAGTTGGTTTCCATGGGATAAGATAACGTAATTTCTCATTTATCGGAAAGATTCTAATTATATTTCCCTCATCCTCAGTGGAATAAGAATAGAAAGTCTCTTCTTTAGTAATTCCAGAACTCCTTAAATGATTATCATCAACCATTACATATTTTAAACCCGCGTCATGTAAAAATGTAGGATAATTTGGTTCCCAGACTCTTTCAGATAACCATGCACCTTGAACATTTACTTTAAATTTACTTCTAATTAAATGTGAAAGCTTTTTGATTTGAGCAACTCTATCTCGATATGGAATAATTGCAAAAATAGGTTCATAAAATCCTCCTCCAATAATTTCAATTTGATCTCTTTCTGCCATCTCTTTAACTTTTTTAATAGCTTCAGGTTTGTTATCAATAAACCATTCCAATAAAGATCCAGAAAAATGTAAGGTGAATTTCAATTCGGGATATTTATACATATTCTCAATTAGAGGACCATATGATTTTTTATATGTGTCTTCGATAACCCAAGGAAAGTTTCCCACTGGTTGGTGGAAGTGAAACACGATTGGCAAATAGATTGATTTTTGACTCATTTTTTCTTTTAATAGGAAAACTCTTATTCTTAGAAAATGTAAGGTTGGATTATTTTTTAATTCTAAGAATAAACAAAAGAAATGTTTTTGAGACCAATCTGTCTCATAATATTACCACAAAGAGCTTTTAAACTATTTAATATGCGAATTAATTAAAAAAGAAAAAATTTTAATTATTTTATAGCAAAGTTCCCTGCTTTATCTTGCAAGAAAAGCATTGAGTGTGAAATAAATAGAATACTCATAACATAAGTGATATCAATAGCAATTCCTAATGGAATTCGAAAGGTTCCAAATTTAGCATTTCCAATTAAAGTATCTGAAAAGACAAAAAGAACGGCTCCGACTGGGATGATTATTCGAAACAGGAGGGATCTCCCATTGTATGCTAAACCAAACCAAGATATGCACGCCATCATTCCAATTGCCATCACATAGGGTATGACCACAAGTGATTCCAACCCATTAAATATGAGGAAGAAATAGATTATAGGTATAGCAAGTGTCCAAAATATTATTGAGAATAGATATTTCAAGTATATATCCGGATTCTTTTTAAATTCAAAAACATTTATAGTGAGAATTCCACTAAAGGAGATAATTAGAGAAATTTGAGTTATTAGATAAAATATCATTCCAATAATAAAGTCAAAAGCTAAAGAGATCGTGGCTACCAATCCAATTAGCATTGAAATAACAATAAAATTCAAAAATCTTTTTGGTTTCAAAGAAATATTTGATAAGGGATTTGTATTTTGGATAACTTGACTAAATTTTTCAGTATCAATAACAAAGAACCGAACAAATATTGTTGAAACAGTCACAAAAATACTTGCTAGCCAAATTAGAGGAACGTTTTTTGAATTTTCAATTTGATGAAGAATTTCGGCGGTGACTATAGTTATGATACTTAAAATACTTAATATTAAAGGAATTGTCCATCTTATTGATTTTATATTCATCATTTTTCATTATAAATATTTTTTATTATATATTTTTCATCTTTCTTATTTAATTGTTTATTAAGTATGAAAATGATAGTTATTTTAAGTCATAATTTCTAAAAAAAATAGAAAATTATAGTTTATATTAAATGAATATTTATTGAAGAAGATGTCATTATTAAATAATTTAGATAAAAGTCTTATCGAGGATGTATTCAATTCCAATGAATTTAAAGGATGGCTGTTATCAAGACGTTGGTTTGGAGATAAATCGATATTATCGAATTTGGAGTTTGGAATCTCCCTTCAATATTTCGAAATTATCTCTAATAGAATAATGTTAACAATTATCAAAGTGAAAAAACCCGAATATCAAAAATCCTACTTCCTACCGGTAATTTATTATAAAAATTTGGATTCAGTCCTTGAAGAGAACGAAAAGAATACTCATAATATCCTAAAACTTACTGAGAATACCTTTAGCAAAAAGATTGCTCTCACAGTTAAAGGCACTCAAAAAATTTTTACATTGAATCTTGTTGAGGCAGAATTTTCCTTATTTTTCTGGCAAAAAATCCTTTTTGAAAAAACAGTTACGGAAGAGTTTCCGGATTATTCTTTAGAATTATCATTATATCCAGAACAATTTCAAGACGAAAAAAATATGGAAAAGGTTCAAAATTTAATTGAAGCTAGCATTTATTCCAATAGATATGAAAAATATTTAACTCAATTAGCAGGAGGAAATACCTCAAATCTCTTATTTCGATTAGATCTAATCAATCTAAAAGATAAAAACAAAACAAAATTTTCATATGTTCTAAAATCGTATAAAGAATTTTCACAAGGCATTGAGCCTACTACATTATTTGTTTTAGTAAAAAATGAATTCCCAAATGCTCCAAAGATATATGGAACTCTTAGAATTCTTAAAAAGGAGACCGTAGGAATTCTTGAAAACGTAGCTCATGATTTTAATTTAGGCGATATATATTGGAATGAATTAAATGAACTGATAGAAAATATTGTTTTAGATATGAAGCCAAATTTTAATAAATTAGAAGATAAAAGCGGTCTTTCAACTTTATTAAATCATAACTGTCCAAAAACCCTAAAAGCTTCTTCTGAGATCGGGAATCAGATTATAAATATGCATAAATCATTACTTTTGGATAATAACCCAAATTTTAGGAAAGAAAAGATTTCAAGTGAAGAATTCTTGGAAATATATTCGGACACCTTAAATCTTATGATTGCCGACCTTCAAGATATCATGAAAAAAGAATCACAAAAGGCCTTCTATAATTTACCAAAAGTATCTTCATTACTAATCGATACTAAAGATCTAATTGAAAAATTCCAAGAAAATTTTCAGAAGAAAGAGGTTCAAATTCAACCTGTTCATCAGGATTTGCATATGGAGAATGTAATAGTTCGTATGAAGAATAGTGACGAAAATTTCAAATATTATTTCCTTGATTTTGAAGGAGATCCTCAATTAGGTACTAAAGAAAGAATTAAAAAGTTTCCATCTGAAAAAGATTTCGCTTCCATATTGCGATCTCTAAGTTATATTAAATTTAATTCTCTATTACGATATATTGAGAATTACGTTATTGATAAAGAAAAATATGAAGTCCCTGAAGAAGTTCTTTATAGTTTATTCTTCAGAAAGACGGGAAAATATAATAAAGTAAGTTTAAATAGAATTTTATCACTATTTGACTATTGGGAACAAAAATATATGAACAAAATCTTAAAAGATATAGACTTGGATTTAACATTGCTTAACATCTTTACAATTGAGAGGATTTTACACGAGATCAAATATGAAATTTTATTTCGTCCAAATAAATTGATAATTCCGCTATTGGGATTAAAAGAATTAATAGAGAAAAGCTGATCTGCTTATAATTTCATTTTTTATCATTTAATTTTGCAAATTCAAACGCAAAATGAGATGCGTCCCGTCTAATTGGTTGAATCTTTTCTTCATAGTTAGCTCTTACTTTTTTATTATCTTCAATTTCATTTTCTGTAAAGGATTTATCGAAGTCTCCTTTATCCCCCTTGGTTATTAATCTCCAAACAAAGGATTCAACAAGTTTTTTTGGACCAAATAGCTTTGAAAATAATATGTATCCTTCCTTATCAATAAATTTAGGAAATAAACCAAATTTTTCACAAATGTCTAACTTATACTCAATGTCGTTCATCTTACCTTGCAATCTTGCAAGATCATTAATGAATTGAGCAATTTTTGTTCCAAATTCTATTTGGGTTATTTCATCAAATCTATCCATAATCAATTTAAATGTATTTCTTTTAATCATTAGCAAATCATTTTCATTTAATGATCTAATTGAGTTGTGATCTAAGAGAATATATTTAGCCATCTCAAGATAATCTCTTATTACAGAAGCTTTTGTTGTCCTTCTCTTCTCACTTATCTCATCTAATCTCTTATTTACATTTTCGTCAATGCGTATTGTTAAGACACTTGAGTTATTTCCAGAAGCCTTTTTATTTTTTGACATGTTAAAACCTTACTCTTTTTAATTTGATTTGTTAAATTGTTTGAAAGAATTTTAGGAACTTTTAAATAGAAATGAAAACTTTGTATTATTTTGATATATATTGTAACATTAAGAATATAAAATTTATAAATGATATTATTTGCCTCTTTTTTTCAAAAAAAAATCTCTCATATTATATATTCTTCTTTATAAAGTTTAACCAATCATGTAATTGAAGTATTTAAACAGTCAATTTCAAAATCCAAAAAAAGAGATAAGTATCTTTTTATTTAAGAGTATAATAAATGTAGATATGACCAGATCAGAATTGTCAATAGAACTTATAACCTTATATAAGAACTTCCTCTACTCAACGTTTAGTAGCCTTCAAATCTTGCTTCTTTAATTTTTTTCATTTTTATAAAATGTAAATAACAACTCTCTCCTCCCCAAAAATTAAACTTTCAAACTTTGTGCCCTTTTTTTTTATTTTATCATTCTCATATCATTATACAAAAATATCTGAATCGAATCGAAACTTAGAAAATACACCTCAATTTATTGGTTTAAATCTAAAAAACAAGGAATTTTTTTCAAACATATGTTGAAAATGAGTCTAATACTTATTATTAACCCCAAGGTTTAATTAAATGTTTGTTTAATAAAATAACTAGGTATAAATACAAAAAGATTTTCTTTTCAGTTAAAGTAATTAAAGTAATATAATGTAACTTATTTATTATTATCATGACATCTGAATTAAAAATATTACATGAAATGACTTAAAAGGATGAAATTACTTATACTTTTTGTTAAGCAACTTGAAAAATTTAATAAGGGTTAAATGAAAAATTATGGAAATTACTGACACCGACATTTTGGATGTAACTTTGTTAAGTGACTCCGATTTAATAACAGTACAATCTGATAAAGAAATAGAACTTATTGTAAAAGCTTTATCTAGTAAAACTCGCAGGAAAATATTGAGAAATATTCAAGAAGAACCTATGGATATCTCAGATATTGCTGCAGATTTAAATATGACTGAGGCTAATATTTCTGCTCAAGTTAAAAAATTAGAGGGGGCAAGTTTGATAAGCTGTGATTATACAGCAGGAGAACACGGCGTACGTAAAATCAGCCGGATTAGATTTAATGAATTGAGAATAAAATTTTAAACTTTTATTTTATATACCTACTTACCTTATAGAATCAGAGCTATTTTAAAAGACTAATCTGATAGATTTAATCTTTGTTTATTTACATTATTTTAATCAGAAATAGCGATTTTTAAAACGAAAATAAAGATAAAATAGCGATTTACGAGTTAATCTTCTATTTAAATACTGGGATTAGAATTTCCTTTACCTGATCAATATGACCTAATTGTGTGTCCTGCAATTTATCTAAGGATTCCCTAATCCCAATACGATCAATTCGATCTGCAAGTTTATAGTAAGGGGAGTTTGCTAATCTTTTAAGTAATTTTTTGTCTTTAATATTCAGAGATAAATAATCTAACGGATCAATGAATTTTTGTCCTAACATAGATTGTATTATAGAGATAAAGAGCACATCAAAAGTAATTCGAAGGATATCTTCTTTATCTCTCTCTCCTTTATCTGATTTTAAAACATCTTTCAACAAATCTATAGCTTTTTTGAAAAGTTCAATCGAATCTTGCCCTAATTCTTTAATTTCTTTATTATATTCTTTAATTTCTGGAGCTCTTAGACTTAATGCGGCAACTGCTTCGTATTCTGCAGCGAGATGCAAAAGGCGTGCTTTTGCATTATTCACAATATTCTCGTATTCAATATTTTTCATTAATTCATTTAAATTTTCAATTCCTTTTTTGAAATAGTTTGAGATTTTTTGAAACTTTTCCGCAGCAGCTTTATACTCCCCATTTTTAAGAAGATTTATAGCTTCTTTCTCCTCTTGCCTGTATACTTCATCAAATCTATTAACAGTCATAACTGATTTTAAGATTAATCGTTCTCCCTTGTCTCTTGCGTGACTTGTTTTTTCATAAGCTTGCCCTGCTTTTAGGAGTAATTCTGAGGAGAGATCATAATATTCTTCGGGATCTAAATCATAAAAGTAATCTGATGCCTGTTCCCAGCTCTCTGCTGCAGTTTCGTAATCTTTCATTTTATAGGCAACATTTCCTAGTTGTATTAGAAGTTTAGCGGAAACCTCATTTAGGTCTAATTCCTGGGTTTTCCGAATAATCGATTTCAAACGATAAATGGCTTGGATATTATTCTTGAATTTTGATATGATCGATGCTATTCTGATAAATAATTCATCAATTTTCATATAACTTCCCAGATCTAAATACTTCTGAGCTGCTTTTTCATATAAATCAATTGCTTTTTTTCCTTTCCCATCAGCAACTAATTCTTCGGCTTGATCAATTAATTGTATTGCCTCAATTTCGATTTCTTCCTTATCTTGATTATTTATCATTGTTGATTCCTATTTTGGTTGCGATAACTTTTTTTTTCGACAAAACTCTATACAAAACAATAAGAACTATTAAAATATAAAAATCTTTTCTATAAAACTAGAATGAATAGATTTTTATTTACTTTATCTTTATAAAAGCTATTTATATATTGGCTTATATAATTTTAAAGATGAAAATTTTAGCAATTTTCAAGCGAGATAAAAGAAATTGTTAACGATTCATTCTTGATTCATTTTTTTTCATTTTCTTTCTCCTTTGTCTTTCCCGATATTATGATTCAAACAACTTGATATTATTTTCTTTTAAAATCTTTCTAAATTCAATTGCCTGAAAAGCTGATGAAAAAGACTCAATGGCATTCTCAATAGCTCCATAAAATATAAAATTTGAATAAAGGCTAGCAACATGCATAATACTTGCTCGTCTAAATTTAGTATGAAATTTCTTGTTAAGACGAGGTGAGGAGTATTTAAATAAAAAATTGTTCGGCGCTGTTCCAACTGGTAATTTTAGAGCAGAACTGACTAATTTTTGGGTCTCCAAGACATGTGCTAAACTCTCTAAATTAGAGACCCCGCCATCAATCCAAATGTTTTTAATCCCTAATTTTTCTAATCCTTGAATAATACTTACATTATTAGGTTGGGTTTTCTTGGTTATATAACTAAATTTTTGGGTTGAGGTCATATTTTCAGAACCGAGCACCAAAACTACCACAGAATCGACATTGAACTCTTTTAGTAATGAAATTTCTTCCTTATTTTTAAGATTTGAGATCGCATTATAAATGAAATCTTGAGGTTCGATTCCTACTTCCTTTAGGTACTTCAAACCCTCCTTACGTGCTTCAAAACTTCCCCCTAAAACGAACGGAGGGCTATAATTTTCGAGATAAAATTCTAAGTATTTCCTCATAGATTTTGGATCATGACCTGAGATTTCAATAAGATGTGGAATTTTATATTTTTCAGAAAGAGAGATTTGGAGATCAATTCTTTTCATTGCTTTTTCTTTACTGAAATTTATCCCCGTTTTTTTATCCATAATAGTTTCGCCTTGATAAAAGATCGTTCCAATTAAAACAGGGGGTAAAGTGAAGCTCCCTTTTTCTAAAACAACATCCCGATACTTTATTGAATTATTCTTCTCTTTATTCATTTTTTGCACTCCTTTAAATAGTGAAAATCTATAACCTTATCTATAAAATTATGATGTTAAAAATGTTTTTGCTATATTATAAGTTATAAGATCAAAGGTATTAATTTTAAATATTAAAGCTTCGAAAAAATTAAAGTTTCAATTTTACGCCACAACTTTTACATCTTGAATTTTTTAATTCTTTAAAACAACTCTTGTGATATAAAATTCCACAATCTGGATTTCCACATTTAACAATTTCTTGATCTTCCTCGAAAATAAAATTACACACAGGACAAGAATTATACATTGCTTCTTCTCCTAATAGCGAAGAGTTAACGATCGAGACTTCAAATTCTTCCGTACTTTCAGATCCCACTGTCTTTTTAGAATTCCCTCTAGAAAGTATTTTTAGTCTCTGAATTTGAGTTACCTCAGTTGGAATTTTAAGTAGGTAGAAACAATGCGGACATCGAACTGTACCTGATTTCTTAAGTTTTGGGCTATTTTGAGACCGAGCCCAGCCTGCTAAACAATGTAAATGGAACGGTGTCTTGCAATTTGGACAGTATCTCCCCGTTACGAAGAATGAGCCTTTTGTTTGAGGATCAGTGTCAGAAAAGCAAATTGAACACTTCTTATAATCCACGTCTCCTCTAATTTGTTTAATCTTCTGTTCATCATCTTTAGTGAGATCTTGAACCCGTAATAGATTTGCTGCTATCTTTCTTAAAAAGGCAGGATTTTGGATAAAAGATTCTTTACCCACTCCAGATTTTTTATAGTTAGATTGGGCGAATTTCACTGCCGATTCGTAAAGCGTTTCTGTATCATTACTATAATGATAATTACCCTTGGATAGATCACTTAATCTCTTAAGGATATTCATATTAGACGTCTCTCCAATCGGAAAAGTAATAATTTTTATTTTTAAACCTTCTGCCAGTCTTGCCATTTTAATTGGATCTACCGCGCTCGTGGTATAATTCCCATCAGAGAAGACTACAATTTTAGGTATTTTCGCTCCAACTTTTCTTAATTCCTTAATTATTAGCTTTATTGCCATTGCTAGGGCATCGCCTAAGGCTGAATCTCCTCCTACTTCAATTTTATCCAATTCTTCGAACAATTCAGACTTCAAATTTGTAAACTCAGTTAATTTTTTTGATTCATCAGAAAATCGAATCAATGCAAAATCTGTTGTTGGATCTTCATCTAATCGTGTTTCTATCATCTTTTTGACTGCCCTTTTTCCACTTTCCAATCGAGAGGGGTTATAGTCTGTTCTCCTCATCGATCTTGATGCATCAAACAAGATTACTACATATTCAGAATTTCGTTGCAAAGTTTACTCCTATATCCTACCGTTTTTATTATATTATGAAATTTTTTCAATAAATAATTATTTCTTTAAACCCAAAATTAATGAAACTTCATAATAAATTTTAGTGTAATTTATTCTATATTATAAGAAAAAGTTTTGAGATTTATATCTAATTATATGATTTCAATGATATAATATTGCCATGAGGATAAAATTAGACTCTTTGATATATTATGTTTAAACTTTGGATTTTTCAAGTTCGATCAAAAGAAGTGCAAAACTTTTATAATCTTTAGTCTAACTATAATTTATAAGAAATAAAAATGGATCCAAAATCATATGTCTACTAGTAATAAGAATTTAAAAAAAATCTCTGATTTCTTTAAAAGTTCTGTGATTATTACCGAAATAGAGGAAATCATGAGATTTTCTCCAGAAACTCTTATAGGGATTGATGCAATCAGCGCCGAAAAACTTAAAGAACATGACTTTAATACTATTCAGGATCTTGCCAATATTCCAATTGAAAATCTTCCCGAAATACAAGGAATTCTTCCGCAGGCATTAGAAAAGTGGATTAAGACCGCAGAATTATTGGAAAAGGCGGTAAATGAAGAATTAAAGGCTCATAAAAAGATATTAATGATTGGACTAGACAATGGAGGAAAATCCTCAATCCTCGCAATTCTACAGCAGAAATTCTCCATAATTAAAAATCTACTACCAACTCGGGGAGTAAAAAGAGAAAAGCTAGATTTCTTTGGTTTTCCCTTAATAAGCTGGGATTTAGGTGGACAAGCGGCTTATAGAGAAAACTTATATTTCAATCGACCTGAATTATTCTTCACTGAAGTAGATTTAATTCTTTATGTTGTAGATATTCAAGATCCAGATCGATTCAAAGAAGCAGCGGAGTATTTTAACCAAGTCTTAGAAGTAATGAAAGAATTAGAGGAGGTTACCCCAATTTTAGTCGTTCTTCATAAAAGTGATCAAGATTTCAGAAGAACACTGGAATGGAAAAAGAACATTAAGAAGGTAAAAGATTTATTTAATCCAATCGTGGATGATTATGAACAATTCAATATTGATTATTACGATACTACGATCTTTCAAAAAGAAACCATCATGCAGATGTTTAGCATTGCTCTAAAGAAGGTTTCAGAAACGTCAATAATCATTGAAAATATTTTAGAAGAGTTCACCTCAACGATTAAAGGAAGAGCAACCAGTCTTATTTCTCAAGACGGTTTGATTTTTGGAAGTTTTACTCAAACCGACACAGATGAGATGCTTCTCAACAATACGGCCTTACTCCTTCAAACTCTTACAAATTTTCATAAATCGCTTGGCTTAGTTCAAGAAAACGTGCTTGACCTAAACTTCCCCATGAATAATTTTACGATTCATGGAGAGAAGTTATTCGAATATTCTGATCTACAAATCCCTGTCTATCTCTGGACGTTAACGGAAAATCCCAAGATGGTGGAAGATAAAATAGGCTATTTTAAGGAGCAATTACTTCCTTTGATTAATCTCTTTTTATAACTTCTTTTTTTTACTCATTCTTTTCAACTTCATTGAAAAAGTTATGCAAGCTTCAGTTTCGTAAATAGGATAATTAATTCATATTAATGATGAGAAATGGTAATTAAAAATAGAAAAAGAGATTTATTTTAGTTGTGTATGAGCATTCAACAGGTGTTCGGTGCTTTTATTGATCATTTCAATTGCCTTGGTTAATTCTTCCGCCACTTTTTCTAAGCCCTCTTCTTGTGCAATATCTCTCCATTTTAAGAAAGATTCTTTATGCGAATCATTATGCTCTGCCCAATGGTGTAAGAGTTTAGTCAATTTCTGAATTTTTTTATCTGCCATCTGATCTCACTCTAAATATTAGTATATTCAGTAATGTAGAAAGTAATTTGAAAGTAACTTTTACCAGAAGTACTGGTACATAAAATGATAATTTTCGAATCAATTATTAAAATTTTTAATTAAAAATATATCTCATTATTTCTATATTTTCTATGAATTACAGGTTATTTTTAGTTTCCCTTCTTGGAAACGAAATTTTATTCTCATGACTCCACTCAAGAACATATCTCAAGAGAATAAAATCTTTAAATTAAAAAATTACCGTATTATCAAGAATTTTGGTGGTATAATTTGTTGATTTACACCTTTATCCTTAAATAGTTCGAGAATCTCTAGAGATTACATAATAAATTAAAGGAAATCTAAAAATAAATATGCCAATTCAACAATTTACTGCCTCTGAGGGATTAGCATTAATAGGGGGATTTGTTATCTTATTAATGTTTTTAGTAATTTTATTTCCAATATTAATTCTCATTATTGGAAAATTAATGAGTAGACGTTCAAGATTTATTGTTAATAATACAGACGCATTCAAATCTGATGACTATTTCAAAATGAATTGGGTAATAAGTATACTACAAGGAATTTTAATCGTTTTAATACTAATTATGGGTATAGTTGGAGGAGCAATGGCGGGTTTTTCATCTGCAGTATCTCAACATCTACCTTTTGAGATATTAATTCTTATTGTACCCTATCTTCAATGGGCAATAATAATTTTAATATGTGCGGAGATTTTGCTTTTTATCTTAGAACGATCTCGTAAAAGAACTAACATTTTCAAAGATTTATATCAAAACTATGCTACTTTCTATGAAAAGAATAATATACCCATTTCAGGAAAATGTCAAATATGCTTTAGAGCAATCCCTCAGTATTATGCTTTAGATAAAAAAATATCTTCAGATTTTTTAGCGAAACATAGTGTTTGTTTCCAAGCTGATGGACAACATATAGTAACAATGCAGCAACAAGAATCAAATTCTTTCTTTGAAGAATTTAAAAAACTCTTTAGAAAAATAAAATCTACATGGAATTACTGGTTTTATGCCTATATAATTAGCTTAATCTATTATATTCTAATGGCAACTATACTTACAAATTACATCGGACCTGCAATTATTGACGCTTTCTTAGAGCCGACTTCCCCGGATTATTATTATATGCTTTCTATGGTACAAGGTATTGGACCTGCAATCGCAGTAATTATCTTAATACCAATAAATTTCATTGGAAAATATGCTAGTAATAGTTTAATTATCAAGAGACTTTATTTTGATAATTTTTATGACGAAACAAAAGGAGCATTAGAGGATGGAATTAAATTGCCAATTGAATTTATTCAACCTCCTGATTATAATGAACCCGGTGATGAATTACCAAGTTTTATAGAAACTTTAAAGGAAGCTAGAAAGTTAGCGAAAAATATAAAAGGGGTAACTTCCGCTCTCAATTCTGTTAGTAATGTGAAAAATGTCGTTCAATTAGCTCAAACAACCAACGAAGCACGGAAAGGAATAGTTGATATTAGAAATGATACTAAAGACTTTATCGATGAACATTCCACCAGCAGCATTTCAAGCAACCTAACTCCCGGGAGAACAGATTCAAACTTAGCAGCAAATAAAGAAATGACTAAAAAGGATTCGAGTGATATAATCGACAAAATTAAAAAACTGAAAGAACTTCTTGATATGAAAGCAATAACCCAAGAAGAATTTGAAGCAAAAAAGAAAATTTTGCTTGAAGATATATAATATTTTATTTTTATATTTTTTTTTTATATATATATATTATTCCATTCCATTCTAAAATTTAAATAAAGAAATTCTCATTAGTTGATTTTATGTCTCTTTACTTTTTGATTATAATATTCTTAAATGCTAATGAATATTAAAATTTATATCTAAAAAGGAGATCTTATTTTTAGATGAACTTATTGCCTAAATTATAGCTGTAGGTACTATTTATCAAACATTACATTTTAATCTATTTTTCTTTGTTGTTTATGTGCATTTATTTATATTATATAATGATAATTAGAATTATCTTGTTTTTTCTTTTCAAAAACAATAAAATATCCCAGATAAACTCAATAAATTGGGATAGCAATAATAAAAACAACATCCTCATAAAATTTCCTTTTAATGAGTAAACAAAATGATAATTTTAGAATTATTAAAATTTTTAATTAAAAATAAATACTATTATTTCTATATTTTCTATGAATTACATGAAAAATATGAAAGTTTTATGACAACAATTACTATTGAGGATGAAACAAAAGAAGAACTTCTTAAGGTTGCTGCTCAATTACAAATTAAGAGAAGGGAGAAAATAAACTATAATACGGCCATTAAATTCCTCCTAGAAAATTATCAGAAAAAAAAAGATCAAGAAAAACTTCGTAAAGCATGTCAGAAAGTTGAAGGTATAAATGTTGATGAAGTTTTAGGAGATCTATATGAAGAGAGGAGAAAAGATGAAATTTCCTTTTAATGAAGTTGTTTTTGATGGAGGTGCTATTATAGAGTTACTTTTATCGGGAGAAGATTCTAATTTTTTCAAAAGTGTTTTGAATTCGAATATTATACCTTTAGCAACTAGTCTAGCAATTATTGAATCTGAATATATATTATGTAGAGAGCTAGGAAAAGAAAAAACCTTCAAAAAAGTTGACAATCTACTAGATTCAAATTATATAACTATTCGATCATTAGAACTTTTCACGAGAAATATTAGTACTTTAAAATGTAATGTTTCTATCTCATTAGCTGATTGTGCTACAATTGCACTTGCGACGATAAATAACATTCCCGCATTATTTGCCAGGAGAGAAGAAGAACTAAAAAAACCAATTGAGGAAGAAAAATTCAATATAAGTATTTATTTCTTAGAAGAATTATTTGACTGAAACTAGGAATATAATTTTCTAATGCTTATTACTCCTTGTAGTATCTTTTTCATTATCTTTTGTTCCTTCTAATTTTACATAATTTCTGATAAAAAGATAACCCAGGAATCCGATATATAAAAGAACTGCTATTAGAAAAAACCATTCGCAAAGATTATAAATAACACCCGAAGAAACTAAATTATACATTGGATTAATCTGTAAGGGAAAAAAAGGTTGAATGTCTGTATAAATAAAAGAATCAAGAAAAATATGCAGATAAATACCAGTAAAAGCTGCCAGTAATACCTTGTAGAGCTTGACTTCCTGTCCGAGTTTAAAAATCTCTAAGATGGGATTAAAATATGGTTTAATCTTATACATGAGTAAGCCGAGGGGAAGTGCGATTAGGGAACCGCCTAAAAAACTATGGAAAAAGCCATGCAACGGATAATTAAGGTTAAAAAGAATGACGATCAATGGTTCTATATCAACTATAACGCTTGCGATTAGAAATGTAAATAAATCTAAAGTCCAAAAAAAGATAAATCCAAAAAGAAAGCCGGGACCGAAATGATAAGGTGTAAAGGGCATTTTCACACAATTTTTTAATCTATTAAATTTAATGAAATTTTTCTTAATAACATGAATTAAGAAGATGTTTAACTATTTAATTCTTCTTTATGCTCTCCATCCTATACCAACCTATTATTCCTCCCCCTATGAAAATAAATGGGACGAAATTAGGGGCAAAGTATACCAGATAAATTGGACCAAATATTAAACTTGTATCTGAAAGATTATATGTAATTTGAGGAAAGATTGGAATTACCATGCCAATTAATCCGAAAATCCCAAGTAAAATCAAAAGGTAATTGCCTTCCATAATATTTTTCCACTGCAGACGACAAGCAATTAACCCCAAAAACCCAATAAGCAAGGTAATAAAAAAATTAACCAAGTAAAGAGAGGCATTAAATCCAACTTCTTGGAAAGATACTCTATACACTTCAATTATTCGGTGTTCATAAGAAATTACTTCACTGAGCATTATTGATGTACCGATAATCGTTAAAATACTGGCTAATAACCCTAAGATAAATCCAATTTTTCGCATATACTTACAACTTAAAATATAATTAAACTCTTAATCAATTAAATACGTCATTATGGATAAATTCTAGGTTTTGGAGTTGAGATTAAATTAACTATAGGAATGATTCAATGTAACTTAGAAATTAAAAATTAAATCACTTTTTAGCAGCATTTTATAAAATTGCCTAAAAATTCTGCTCTCTTTTCTAAATGACTTCACTCTCACAAAAAAAATTAGAACTAATTCATAGTCTCTCTTTTTTAATAAGCTATGATATCTAAAGTATATCATATTTTAGTCTCTTTTTTTCTCTGCATTAATTGAAAAAATATATAGAAGAATTACATACCCGAAATAAGGATAAATGTGTTGGAAAATATTATAAAAACGGATAATGAAAAATATTTGGATATTGCTTCGTAATATCTATCCGCCGCATTTATTATTTTCTCCTCAGATCCATACTGCACTTCTCAAGAACCATAGATTGAGACGTAATGTTGTGTTTCTTCAATGATCTCGAGGTGTTGATTTATTCTATTATAATTCCAAACTCTCAAAAAACCATTTAATGCGATGCTTAGGCATAAAAATATTACTAATAGATAATAGAAGCTTTAACCTTAAAAGAAAATTCTTAATTGCTCTCTTTTTAATAGTAATCGTTCGATTATTAATTGAATACCAAGAAGATAAAATGTATAAATCTTTACCTCTTGAAAAAATGAAGACTAATCTTACATATGAGAAAACCCTTTTTTTGTCTTTTGAATTTAACGTGTCAAAAACCTTAGAGCTAAGACATTAAAATAAATGAGATTGAAAGCATTTAATACTAAAAAATATTATTTTATGATAATCAGTATTTGATGCAACCGACAAAAATTAATACTTATATTTCTTGTTTTCGAAGAGAATCTTAAAATAGGAAAAAGAAGATAGTTATATTTATGGTCAAT
>CAZZIC010000063.1:0-6680 GCA_964653985.1 uncultured archaeon
AAATATCGAGAGGATAAGAAGTTTGGTAAAACATTTGATGTTGCGAATTCAATAAAAGAAGAATATAGTAAATTAATAAAATAGAGTAAATGAGATTTTATTCCAACAAAAATCAAAACATGTTAAAATCCCTCAAGTATTCGGATTATTTCGGAGGTATTCTGGAATTCTATGACCGCACTCAGGACAGAACGTTAACCCTTCTTTTATTATTTTGTAGCAATTTGGACATTTGATCTTTCCTGTGGGGGCGGGTCCTGTTGTTTCTACATACTCCTCCTCGGTTGGGGAATCTATACTTGTTGTTGCTTGTTTTGTTGGTTTTTTTGTCTTAATTATGACGGTAATTATGGCAATAATTAGAGCAGAAAAGAATATAATCATAGTCAAGTACCCCATTCCCAGTATAGTTTCAAAGTTTTCATTGTAGACAAAAATCTCATTATTTTCGGAATCAGAAAAGATAAGGGTTAAATTAAATATAAATTCTCCTGGTAAAGTTAACCAGTTCGGAGATAGTAAAAATTGGAAAGTACTTGTTTCATTTATTTCTGTGAGATTGTGGGTTTCTCTAATTTCAGTAAAAGAATTCTCTTCTGTAACTTCACGGAATACGATCCTCACATTTCCCGAAGAATTAGGGGTAATACTTATAGTCAATTCTCCCTCGATCCAAATTAACTTAGAAAAAGTGGATTGAACTGGGATATTCTCACTTGATTGGGAGGCATTTAGATTTATTGATTTCCTATCTTGTAAATTTTGATTTGCTAAATTCGAAATTATAGGACTTAAAATGATAAGTATAAGGAGAAAAAACCAAATTTTCTGTTTTCTATTTCCCATAATCTTTTATAATAAATTTTAAAATTTAATAACTTTTATTGTATTCTATTACAAAGTTTTGTCTTTTAAAAATTTAGAATTCTTCATTATCCTCATAATTTCTAAGATTATAATAGATTAGCTGCAGTTATGATTTTTAAAAATATAAGAATATAAGAAATGTTCTCATAGTGTTCTCATCTAATTCTTTTTTCTCCAATTAATCCTATTATCAGAAATCCAAGTGGTAGAAGTACTCCAAAGCTGAGTAAATAAAAACCACCTACATATTCAAATATTAATCCCGAAATTGGAGCCCCAACAGCTATTCCAGCAACGGTTAATGAATAGAATACGCCTGTGGCTAATCCTCTATTTTTTGCAGTTGAATAATCTCTGACTCTTTTTGCGGTGATGGGAAATATCATTCCATCTCCTAATCCGAAGATTATCATACCCAATAGAACAGAGATAAAACTAGAGCTAATGAGAAAGATTAAAAAGGATAGAGAGATTAATATTAGCCCAAATACAATGATCTTTACATCTCCGTGCTTATCACTCATTATTCCCATGGGATAATGCATAAATAACGCGACTATTACAACAATTCCAAAAAAGATGCCAATCTGCGCATCCGAATACCCTTCATTATTCAGTAAGATTGAATATGAGGCTGTTAGTATGCCTAAATTAACAAAAAGCGCAAAGATTGAAAGATATGCGATCCTTAATTTTGAATTTTTGAGAATTTCTTTGAATACGTTATATTCCTTTTGAAGACTTCCTTTATCAATAGTTTCCTCGTAAATTACAGGTAAGCTGACTGAAATCAAAGTCATTATAAAAAGTGCAAATGAGATAGTTAGGAATAATTGTTTATATCCGATGAAACTTGCCATTAAACCACCAATTAAAAAACCTAAAAGCATTGATAATCCCACAGAAATACCGTATAACGCCATTCCTCTTCCTGATCTGGTTTGCTTTATCATATCACTAAGATATGACATTGTAGCAGGTCCTCCAAATCCTCCTCCAAGACCATGTATTATTCTTCCAATTAACAACAATAAGGGGGTTTCGGCAAAAACATATAATAACAAAGAGACACCATCAAGAAAAATCCCTAGGGATAATAATTTTTTTCTTCCTACTCTGTCAATTAATCGACCAAGGAATATATTAGATGGGATATGGACAATTGAATAGACCCCAACGATAATCCCCGCAAGAAAATAGGTCGCCCCAATAGAAACCGCATAATTGGCAATAATTGGAATTAAAGCTGCACTATCAAAATTAACGAAAAAAGTAATCAATAAAACTCCAAATAAGACAGATTTTCTTTTTCTCATATCTTCTCCCTGAAGGTCTTTTAAAATCTGATTACATCAATTATCTTTTGATGATTATTATTTATCTTTAAAAGATGCTTTTCATCTATAATTTTTCCGATTATATTTGCGTGCATATTAAAGGATTTAAAAATATCTAATATCTTTTTTGAGCTTTTCGGATTCGCTGTTAAAATAAATGAAGTTGTTAAATACATTTTGCTATAATCTAAGAGCGAATAATTTTTTTCGACCAAGAGATCTGGGATCTTGATTTTTTTTACATTGACATTCGCTCCCACATCAGAATATTTAATTAATTGCAATAACGTTCCGAATATCCCACCATTAGAAATATCTTTAGCTGCATTTGCTAATTCCTTTTTAGCTATTCTAATCATCGCTTGTCTCTTTTTTAAGACTTCTTGTGATGATTTAAATGTAGTGGTGTCGTAAAAATATTTACTTGCCTTACCGATTTTTCCTTCAAAATCCACTGCTAATATTATATCATCATTTATTTGAGCATTTCCGGCAGAAATATATGCTTTCTTATCAATCTCACCAACCATCGTCGAACTAAGTTCATAACATTTTCCATTGGTATTAGTATGTCCTCTTATAACCGGGACATGAAACTTTTGGGAAGCATCACATACTCCTTCTATGATTCGTTTTCCCTTTTCTTCATCAATATAAGATAAAATTAAACTAGCAGCCAAGGGAGTCCCTCCACAAGCATAGATATCATCTAAACTCACCAGAATAGAACTAAACCCTGCACCGTAGGGATGATTTTCAACAAATGATGTTTTAATTCTGTCTGTGGTTACCAGAATATATTTATTATTCTCATTTATAGAAGCAGAATCTTCTCCAATATCTTTATAGATTCTGGAACTTTTAAAAGAATTCGAGTCAATATATTGCACTATAGGACTAATCTCTTTTTTTTCAATTATGTTCGGGTTAGTCCTAATACTTTCAGCAATTTTTTCTAACATTAGTTTGAGTAAATTTATCTTTAGTTTTGAATATATGCTTTTAAAATTCAACCATTCTAAATTATATAACTCTTTAAAATTTTGAAAATTAAATTTTATTTTGAGATAGTTTTAGTTAATCTAAGAAATTTTGGGATTCTATTCTCTTAAAAAATCCTTAATCTATACCTAAACAACTCGAAATTGTAATTCTTATTTATCATAAAGTGAGATTTTTAACATTTAGGTATCAAAAATCAATTTAATCATCTTAAAATAAATTTATAAACAAATTAGTCAATTGAATTCGAAATCTATAAATATAGATAACAAGATCATTATTATAAAGATTTTATTACAAACTAGGAATAGAAAAGAACATTTAAAAAGTGTAAATGATATTTCTAAAATAAGTAATCCAATTTGAAAGAGTAAATATGATTCAAAAAATTTTAATTGCAGATAGTTCTGGATATCCATTTTTTTCAAGATCATTTGATGAAGAGTTGCCTGAAGTTGATCCTGCTCTATTGAGTGGCTTAATATCCTCAATTGGGGCATTGGGGAATGAGTTATTCAAAAAGAAGATTGCTCAAATAAATTTTGGATCGGAGGGCAATGGTTCTTTTATTTATATTGTTTCGAAGGAGATCCTGTTTGAGGCAAAATCTATTTACTTCGTTTTCTTCATGCAAGGCGAATGCATGGACAAGCTTGCCAAACAATTATCCACACAGATTTTTATAGAGAATAAAGCAATTTTAAAGAATCCTAATAGGAGATTTACGGAGATTTCCCAGAAAGTAAATACAATTATAGATAATCTCCTTTCTAAACAAAAGGAAAATTAACTAATTTAGGTAGAATTTCTTGAGAGGTTTTATTGATAAACTAATACATAAAGTTTTTAAGTTTCACTATTTCTTAATATAATATATTTAAGCTGTGTTTTAGACACATTATAGATGTAAGGGTTATGGAGGAATTGTTTAAGAAATCTGTTGTAAAGGGATTTTTGTTTAGTGGATTTACTGATGTCGGTCCTCAACCGATATATACTTTTCCCCTTCCATTAGAAGAAGGTGAAGGAACAACTAGCATAGATCGTTCAGAGGAGACATTTAGATTAACAAATAGAGACTATATGCAAGTTTCGATTAAAAACCTTAGCCTTTTAATGAGTGATAGTCTAGCCCCTCAAAAACAGAATAAAGAAAAAACCCAATATTTTGCAATCATTCCTTATCCTGATTTTCATCTTACTTCTCTTACTTTTTTTCATTACGTTCAAATTGGTGAGGCCAATATACTAAAAGAAACTTCTTTTTCAATATTTGTTGATGAAGATCGGAGGAGTTTTCTTTATAACAATCATAATAGCATAAGAACTTTGGTTCTTTCCTTTTTTCAAGAATTTGATCAAGTGATTTCTAAGGAACTAAAGCCTCAGGAAGATGTTAATTTTTATTTTTGGAATTTAATGGAACATTTAATTGATCTTGAAAAGACACCTTCTACTCCATTAACAACAGAGAGAAAAATGAAAATTTTACTTTCTGGATTGGATGATTCGGGAAAAACATCCTTTTTATTATCCGTAAACAGAGAATTTTCCAAAATTTTAGGATTGAAACCCACGAAGGGAGCGAGTGTTAAATCGATACATGCATTAGGAGCTACTATCTTTCTTTGGGATTTAGGGGGGCAAACGGGTTTCAGAGAAAAATATCTTCGAAAATCTGATATATATCTCTACGAAACTGACTTGTTATTCTATTTTATTGATATCAAGAACGATGAGAGATTTCAGGAAAGTTTAGATTACCTTAAACAGATCCGTTCAATTCTTTACGATAAATTTAAACAAAATACTCCAATAATCTACATTTTATCTAAAGCAGATATTGACATAGTTAATGACGGGCAGATCCAGAGAAATATTGAGCATATTAAATCTGAATTAAATGATTTATCCAATGGTACTTTCGAAATGTATCTAACGAGTATTTTCGATGTTGTGTCAATTATGAGAGCATTTTCTTCTGGTATCTCGAAGTTAAGTCCAAATAGAGCTCTTATTGATTATAATTTAAAAAATCTCTCTCTTAAGGTTGGATCAAAACTATCTTTACTTTTAAGCGAGGAAGGGTTAGTATTAGCTGATTTTTATTCAGAAAATATACTAAATGTACTTAATACTACTCAATCAGAAGAATTGATTATGAATGTGTTTGAAATGACTGCTCCCCAATTTGCGATGATTTTTAAAATTTTTTCTCAATTCAAGACTCTGCGAAAAAATGAAGCCATATTTGATATCGCAAACTCAAAAATTCTAATAAAGCGGATCTCTACTTTAGAAAATATGAAAAAAATATTTATTCTCTTTTTGTTTGAAAAGAATAGATATAAAGAAAAAATTGATTCTCTATTACCGGGATTTATAAATCGAATAAAAGATTTGATTATAGGATATATCGCTTAGAAGATCTTCTTCAATGGTGTCAAATCCGAGATATCCTCTCTTAAAATTCTTTTTCGATAGTAGGAATTAATTCCTGAGACTAATGCTAAAGCGGGAATAACACATTTAGAAAATTTCACAGGTCCAAAGAGAACGAAATCACTCCCAGCATCCAGACAATAAGTCATGACTGAAGCGATCCCACCGCATCTTGAAGGTTTTCCATAGTTTTTTCTTTTTGTAAAATTCCACCCGAAAATAGCATTTGCTGGAGCAAACCCACTTGGAAGTCCCAACTCTTTTTTCACAAGCTCAACTGTCTTGACGTTTATTCCAATAGAAGGTAAATCTAATACTGCGGTATCAATAATCATATTTTCGATACCCGCTCTTTCCGCTTTTGGTATCAATGTTTCTTTTAAAAACTCCATTTTTTGTTTGGGATAAATGTATTTGCTACCAAATGTGAGAAGTACAGCGTTTTTTACACCAATATTTTTAATCAGTTCTAAGTTTTCCTCGTTGGTGTTACTATCAATACTATTTAATATAGCCCTATCCATTAACCCTATTTCTTTTAATCCCCTTATTGCGGGTATTCTAATCTCATCGTTTAATCCATCAACCAGAAATGGAAAATCTACCATACCTGCTACTATTTGACATTCTTTTAAAAGGGCATCTGGATTCGAGCCAACGACATCAACGATTCCTTGCATCCCAGTCTCTTCAACAACAGAGGCAAATTCATTAAGTTCAGTTTCCAGCATCTCTCTGTCAACTTCGCCTGTTTTTTCATCTAATAACGCTTTATGAGCTGAATAAAAAACAGTACCAATCATTACTGGAGGATTTTCTCCCGGTTGTCCTCCCAATTTAACACGATGATTAGGTTTTCCAATTTCAGCCACTTTTTGAGTAGTTTCAAATTCTAACATAACTTTTTTCACGATTACTAGTAATTTTTTCTATAATTAGTAATATTCTTGACTCTTTTTAAGGAGGTGGATTTAGTTTTTTAATAAAAACTAAAGATCAAGTTTCTCATTGTATAATTAGACTGATTTATTT
>CAZZIC010000063.1:6780-17486 GCA_964653985.1 uncultured archaeon
TTTTAATAAAAACTAAAGATCAAGTTTCTCATTGTATAATTAGACTGATTTATTTAAAAGAGATTTAGGAATCATTTTAGCTTTCTAAGAAACACCCTAAAATGAAGTATCCTCATGTTTTTTCAATCTGATGAGAGATCATGCTAATAAGGGATATCCTTTTACAGTGAAAAATGTCCCCATAAAGCTTCCCAATGGTAAAAAGAGAATAATCCAACCCCTAACCAATCTAATGATACTCAAAAAGAAAATAAATTGTATAAAGTGGAATAGCAATATTATTGAATTTCTATTTATTAGGGGCTTTTTTAAGTAAGCAGTTCAAAATTACTTTATCGCAGGTATGGACCGAATGTTATTTATTTGACAATTTCTTCCTTTTCTTGATTATTCAAAGTCTCAGTCTTGTCTTCCTCTTTCTTAAGGGCTTTACTAATTACTGTTCCTGTGTAAATAATACTGATTATAAATTCAGGGATCCATTTATGCAATAGAAGAATAATGATAGCTGCTATAAAAGAAGATGCGGCAGAGATCGAATAGTGAATATCAGCCCACTCATAACCAATATAATATAATTCTAATTGGATGAGCATCCGAACAATGTTTACAACATAAAAAATGACCGATGAGACGATGAGTGCCTTAGTTTTCCTCCATATTATATCTTTATTGGAATCTTTAAATTGAGAATGAGGTGTGCATATGATAATTCCCGCGAAGACACAAATAGCTTGAATACCCGTACAAAAGGTCTCAAAATAGATATCTAATCTTCCTGGAATGACAAAAGCCCAATGAATTTTAAAATTTCCTTGAATTCCTGTAGGATTATATAGAACACTTGAATCCATTCCAAAGAATAAATTTAAAAAATATGATGTTTGTTTAACCACAATTTCATGAAGCCAATAGTTGCTGGGATTATCAAAGAAAAAATAAACGAGATAAGCTAATATTGGGGCTCCAATAGCTAAAATAAGAATTGAGTTTATCGAAAAAGCATATTTTTTCTCTTCGAATTCTATTATTGGTTTTTCTAATCGATTAAATATTAATTCACTTTTGATGGCTATTTCTTCTTTTGATTCTTTATTTTCAGAAGAGTTTGTCTTTTTGCTTTCATCTTGGCTTTGCGTCATTTCTTCTCTTTTAAAAAAATAAAATCTCCTGAGAATTATATAATTCAATAACAAGAGAAGCGGAATCATAAAAAATCCAAAATTATAGCGACTGCTTGATTCCAAAAAAGGAATCGTATAGCCAATAACAAATGAAAATGCAAAGTTTAAAGATAGGTATATCCAAATTAAATAGAGTTCCTTATTCAAAGATGAGATGGTTCTTTTGGATTCATATCTTAAAATATAAAAAGTAAGAACCAACAAGCTAAATAAGACAATAAATCCTAATATAGTACTCAGAAATTCAGAACCCATTGAGATAAAAAGTCCATCAAAAAAAGCAATTAATAAATAAACTGAGGTAAAGAATAATGTCAATGCTTTTTTAACTATTTTTGACTTCATAATGATTCATTAATATTTCAATAATTTTTTCAAATGGTGCGTACCTTTTGCTAAAAAACCTTTTATTACTAAAAAGTCTTTTTAGTTAATGAAATAGGCAATCTATTTATTTCTATTTTTTATAAAATATGTTTTTAAGATGAATTTTTATTATTATTTAACCAAATGAAAGTTCCTCTTTTTCTTTGATTAGAAAATGCTCATTTTATAATAGATTTTCTCTCCTACATCACTTGAATCATTAGGTTATATAAGGATAAATTTTTTTTTAATAGGAGATTTATTTAACTAAGTATAATACTGATTTTATAGATTAAAATCGTTTAGGAGATCTAATATGTCTGAAGATGAAAAAGAAAGTCAAACTTCAAAAGATCAAAATAGTGGCGCGAAAACAGAAGAATCAAAACCAAAGAAGAAAAAGAAAGCCAAATTCACATTTAAATGTACCAGATGTGATGAATGCTGCATGGGAAGAGGCCCTATCCCGCTTACGATGTGGGATTTAGAGTTATGGGCCAAAAATGGAGTTCTTGCAAATTTCATGCCATATATTGATGTCTATAACAAACCTGATGGTGGAATGGATCTTATTTTAAAACCTCTACCGCCTGAAAAGGAGGAGAAAAAGGAGAATGCACCTCCAGAAGAAGCTTTTAAGGATGTACCTGTCCAAGAATTATTGGATGAAAAGTGTCCTCTTTACGATAAGGGAAAAAGTATGTGTTTAGTGTATGAGAATCGACCTTTAAGTTGTCGTACCTATCCCTTAGAATATGACGGTAAAAATTATAGCATCGTGGACTTGGATTGTCCTGGTGTGGGAGAACCTGGTATGACAAAAGAAGAGCTCAAAGAAATGAAAGAAACCGCACAAAAAATGCACCATGAGCTTACGAGGATGAGGATTGGCTTGCCCGTTATGAATCAAATTATTTCCCAGAATTTTATGAAAACTCTGATGAAACAACAAATGGAAGCAATGAGTAAGATGAGCGAAGAAGACAAAGAAAAGCTTAATGAAATTATGTCTAAAACTCAACCGGAAGTACCGGAACCACCAGAATAATTTTTATTTTTTTCAATTTTTTGTATATTTTATCAAGAGCGATTATAACTAAAGAGTAATTTCAATATTCTTCTAACTTAGACTGACGCAATTCCTACTGCTTTCTAATCACTTAATTCCTTATTATTCACATCTTCACAAAAAGAATTTTCATTAATTCTTTGATCAAGCAATCAACCAATAGTTGAATTTTTAAGATAACAATTTAGCTTCTCTTCTAAATTCTTTACTTGATCTTAATGAATAACACTCAATTTCTCTATACCTAAAATTGTGAGTTTTACATAAAAATAGTTTTCTATATGTTTAATTAAAGAATTATCCTATAGAGAATTGTGCCAAAATTATGATTTCATCAGCAAGGGAATATTTAAATCAAAGTACAAATACTAAAGATGTAGTTTTCGTTCTATATTTCTCAATCAAATTTTGATGTATTTGAAAAGGAGCTGGATCGTCAGTATTCACAGGAATTTTAAGTTCTAATCCAAAAAATATATCTAAAAAGTAGACCCTTCTATTTATTTATCTCTTTTTAAATTGGGCATCGATATAATAATCTATTGGAAAGAAACATATACAAAATACAATAAAAAGACCTATATACCCTCCAAAATTCAAATTCCTTTGACCTTGTACCTCTAAGACTATTCCTGCTATGATACTAAGGATAAGAGATACGCTTAACCAACCTGTAACGGATATCCCAATTCTAATCCACATCTTTTTTTTCTCTTCTTTTTTTCTTAGAAGCTCCTCTTCGCTGATGATCTCCTTTTGCGTCATTGTGTTCTATAATAATTTTAAATTTAAAAATTTAATAACGATAGGAAAATCAATTTATGATTAAATAAAAAGAATAGTAATAGTTTATTGCTAGGAAAATTTTTAATATTTAAATCATAATAGTCTCAAAAGCTAATGAATTTATCAATGATTTCATGTATTTGGTGCTACCATTGCAACTTCAAGGTTCTCCTTGACATGTTCTAACTGTTTATGCCCCACAATCGGAGCTAAAATAGGTTTCCCAAAAGATCTGACATTTTGTAGAGCTGCTTGAGCCGAGGTCTTTACGTAATATTTCTCTTTTAGTTTTTTGATTTCTGGTTCATTCAAAATCTTACCTTGCATAAGTGGAACAGATGTAAAAACTCCTATTTCAAGTTCCTCAGCTAGTTTGAAGAAAGTTTTACCCTCTTGAAATTTCATTGTGGATGCTTCAGGCATGAGTAAATTATATGGGAGCATGACAAATTTAAATCCTCCTTCGATATTGTTAATTTCTTGAGCTATTTTTTCTGAAATATTTACCAGCTTTTTTAAGCTAACATAATGAGGATTTGATGTGGAAACCCTGAAGCAATCCCATGTTGCCAAGCCGTAATAGCGAAGCATATTTTCTTTCCGTTTCTCTTCTAAAAATCTAAAGCACTTTTTAATCATTTCATAAAACTTATTTTCTCCTAAAACAGGCTTCTGCGATTCTGCGACATTATGTAAATAGAGTAAATCTATGGTTTTTAAGTTTAAATTATCTAAACTCTGATGTAATTGATGTTCTAAATATGGAATTGTAGTACAGTTAAAATTTATAATCTCTTCTTCTTTAGCAAGATGTTGTTTCAGAACTATCTCCTCTATATATTTTGAATTGTCCATCCCTTTATCCGCATCACCTGGAATATACCCATTTTTGGTAGAAATAAAGATCTGATTTCTATTAAATCCCTCATCCTCTAATTTTTTAATGACTTCTCCTATTGCTCTCTCTGCTTTCTGAAAACGATAATTTATTGCTGTATCAATCACATTGGTCCCTTTATTTATAGATTCCAAGGCAGCATCTATAACCATTTCATCAGTGCGTTTGTTAGGTTTCCCAAGGTATGTCCCCATTCCGATGGAACTTAGATATAAATCTTCAAATTCTCTAAAATGATTTTGATGTATATTTTGATTTTTTATACTCCAATTTTTGTACTCTAAAGTACCTTTTGGAGAAGCAAACCCTTTAATTTTATTATCATTATTCAAGCTTCTTATCACCATAGGATTTTCAATAATTGTTTGATTTTGAAATAGAAACTCTTATCACATTTACTTATTTATTTAATCTACTCAATTATAGTTTGGTTAAAATAATTTACTATTGTATTTCATAAAACTGCTACTTGCACTCGAAAAAATTTATAAAAATTTATAGGAATCTTTTTAGACAATAGAATTATTTATTGATTAGAAGGAAGTTAATGGTAAGATAATTATTTAAAGAGGAAATAGAATGGAATATCCAGAAGAAGAAATGAATAAGAAGCATATTGAAGAAATTTCTGAAAAAACTCTTGAACTTATTAAGGAAAAATTAAAACAAGAAGAATTTTCAAAAGAAATTGTAGAACATTTAATGGATGTAGATGTTATTGAACCGAAAAAAGAAGTTATAACACAGAAAGAGTTTTCAAGAAGTGTAGAAATATTAGGATGGATAATTATCGCTGGGTGTATAGGTTATTTTATCTATTTCTCTTTTCTCCAATACTATGAACCCTTAACTTATACCACCTATATTACTACAATTCTTATCGGGATTACCTGTATCCGGAGATTTACCTCATATCTCTTTAATTCTATCACATGTATTAGTTTTTACGGTTTTTTAGCGATTACTTTTGCTTATATCCCCTCTGTTTTGAGTATTGAGCTCTTAATAGTAGGCCCTATCTTGCATGGAGCAATGGCAGCATTTCAGATTTTTTTAATCCTCCATAAAAAAATACCTGTAAGTAAACGGTATTTATTATGGGGTTTTCTTTTTTATCTTATTTTTTTGAGTAGTTTCGATAGGATATCTCGATTAAATAGAATTACTGGACTTGATCCAGAAATATACCCAGATGTATTCATAGCAGTGGTATCGTTTTTCGGTGTAAGCATTTCAATTTTCCTAATTTATATTTATAAAAAGAGATACGGGATTCTAATACCTTAATTCTCTTCCCCAATTTCATTTATTTCTCTTTTTTAATTTGTATTGATACTTATCTTTTTTTACTTAGATTAATTATTTTTCAGAAGTAGAGAAAAAATTTTAAATTAAACAAATTACTCATAAAAGACTATAAGATGAGCAATAATAATTTTAGATATATTAAATTTTTTGAGGAAGTTCGATCTAATGATGTGGGTATTGTTGGAGGTAAAAACGCTTCCTTAGGAGAGCTCTTAAGTTTTGGGATTCCTGTCCCATTAGGGTTCGCCGTAACCGCAAAAGCTTATGATTATATCCTTGAAAGTAATGACATTCTTTACCAAGGAGAATTAATGTCATTAAAAGAATATATCAGAAAGCAGATTGATAAAATCTCCGAAGAATCCAAAAAGGAAGATATTAAATCTATTAAAATAGTAGAAAAGATTTGTTCAAATATTCGAACCCACATTGAACAATCCGAAATTCCAGATACATTACAAGAAGAGATTTTGGAGTCATACAGAAAACTAGAGGAAAATATTGGACGCGAAACGACTTACGCTGTAAGAAGCTCTGCTACAGCGGAAGACCTTCCTGATGCCTCTTTTGCCGGCCAACAAGATACTCATCTAAATATAAGTGGAGAACAAGAGATCCTTGAATATATTCTAAAGGATATGGCTTCTGTTTTTACAACTCGTGCCACAATGTATAGAGAACGTGCAGGTTTCAATCATTTTGACGTTAAGTTAAGCGTAGGAATTCAAGAAATGGCAGGAGGCAAAAAGGGAGTAAAAACTTCTGGAGTAATGTTCACGGAAGACCCAGATTCAGGTAATCCAAATGTCGTAGTTATTAGAAGTACTTGGGGATTAGGAGAACTTATTGTTCAAGGAGTGGAAAAAGGGGATGAATTCATTGTTTTTAAACACAGTCCAGAGGGCTTGAAAATAATTAGTAAAACCCTTGCAGATAAACAAAAAATGATGGAATTCAACATGGGAAAAGGAGGTACAGAAATAAATCCAGTCCCTGACGAGAAGCAAAAAAAATTCTGCCTTACAAAAGATCAAGTCCTTCTATTAGCTGATTATGCTAAAAAAATTAGAAAACATTATAAGAAAAGAATGGATATTGAATGGGCGTTAGGAAATAATGGAAAGATTTATATTGTTCAAGCACGTCCCGAAACAGTTCACTCACAAAAAGGAGATAAGGAAGAGATTTATTATCTTTTAGAAGACCCTCAAAAATTGATAAAAGAAGGATTATTAGTTCAGAATTCAGGAACCGCAATTGGAAGAAGGATCGGATATGGAAAGCTGAAAATTATAGAAAATATTAATGGAGCTCATCTTCTCGAGGAAGGAGATATTCTTGTAACAGAAGAAACCAATCCTGATTGGACCTCTTACATGCAAAATTTGGGCGGAGTTATCACTGAAAAAGGAGGTCCCACTAGCCATGCTGCAATAGTTTCAAGGGAATTAAACATAGCAGCAATTGTAGGAGCAGATAAAATCGTAGAGACTTTAAGTGCTAAACAGAGAAACGGTTTGGAACATATTACAATAGATTGTAGTGAAGGCGAACCACGAATTTGGACTAAAGAAGTTGAATATGATTATGATACAATTGAATTTTCTCAATTACCTCGTACAAAGACTCAAGTTCTGGTGAATTTGGGCATTCCTAAAGGCGCATTATCTTCGGGAAAATATCCCGATGGAACCGGTCTAGCCAGATTAGAATTCATCATAAATGATGAGATTCAAATTCATCCTAATGCTCTCTTAGATTTTGAGTCACTTGTTATGAGGTATGATATTTTACTACAACAGAGAAAAAAAATCGAACAAATCAAAAAAAGTGAACTACATCATAAAGATTCTTTTAATCAGGAAATAAAAAAATTAAAAAAAACATTAGATTCCGTTCGGGAGCTTACTGTCGGATATGACGACAAAGAAGAGTTTTATGTAGAAAAATTAGCAGAAGGTATTGCAACAATTGCTGCAGGTGTTTGGAAAGAATTACCCGATGGTTCTATCGCTCCTTGCATTGTACGCCTCTCTGATTTTAAAACTAACGAATATAAAAACCTAATAGGGGGATGGATTTATGAAAGTCAAGAACATAATCCAATGCTTGGTTTTAGAGGTTGCAGTCGTTATTTAGACGAATCCTTTCAGAGAGCGTTCATATTAGAACTTCGAGCAATCGCTAAAGCACGTGAATGGGGTCTTAATAATATAATCCCCATGTTGCCATTTACAAGATCTCCACAAGAGGCTCAGAGAATCCAAGAATTAATGCTAAATGAAGGATTGGTAAGGGGAAGAGATGGATTGAAAGTATTCTGTATGGCTGAAATCCCCTCAAATATATTACTTGCGGATATCTTTTGCGAATATTTTGATGGATTCAGCATTGGGAGCAACGATCTTGTTCAACTAACTTTTGGTGTTGGACGAGATAATGAAAAACTCTTACCTTTGGCGAAAGAATATAATTATGAAGCCAATAGTGAGGCTATTAGAAGATCAGTCTCTCACCTGATTAAGATTGCTCATGAAAATGGTAAAAAAGTGGGAATTTGCGGACAAGCACCCTCTGATGACCCGGAATTTCTCAGATTTTTAGTTAGAGAGGGTATCGATTCCTTGTCGCTTAATTTTGACACTTTTGCTCATGGACGAATTAATACATGGCGAACGGAAATACTTGAAGAAAAACTAGACTCTGAAAATAAGGAGAGAGCTTATAAATTTTTAAATGATTGTGATGAATTAATTGAAAAAATAAGAGTTCCGAAAGGTAAATTAAGAAATATGGTAAGAAAGAAAGGAAAAAGCGTAGATGATGATTTGAAAGAAGTGGCAATGAGTTATAAAAAAATCTTTGATGATATACAGACCGTTTCAGTTAATTTTGTGAAAGAGATAAACGAGAATGAAGCATATAATTTTGATCAGATTTTCAATAAATACAATCAAAAAATAAAAAACTTAGGTCAAAAAATCCCATCCCATCGAAAAAAAATTAGAGAATTCGGTTTATTTTAAAACGTTAAAAATTCTAAGCCTCCTTGAGAATAAAAGTAATTTTTTTGTTATTCAATTTATTAATGATTAAAGCATTTTTATGTTTGAACTAGTTATATTTCCAGATGTTCCTAATCAAAACCAAAAAAATATATTTTATAGTTAATTTTACATATAAAACCGAATTGATTTAAGAATATAAGTAATACTTTATCTTATTGAGAGAAAAGAGAGATGATAGCAATGACAGAGGGAAAACAGTTAGAAAAGGATATAGAGGAAGCCTTTAAGAATGTTAAAAAATTATTAGAAGCTCTATTAGCAGACAGAGCAGTACCGAGAAATATAAAGAGAACTGCTCAAAGAGGCATTGAGGAAATAGAAAAAGAGGATGAGAGTCATGGTATACGCGCAAGTAATGTAATGTATATGGTGGAGGAGTTATCGCAAGATCCAAATATTCCATTCCATGCGAGGACTACTATATATCGTATCTTATCCCTTTTAGAACCAATTAAGGATTAATCAATCCCTTTTTTCCTAATCTGATTTTTTTAAAATAGTACAATCTATAGACATTAAATTCTCAATTCTATGGGAAGGTAGTCTAGCTTGGTATGAATCTATAGAATCACTCTTATTCCCAAACTGATTCTAGGTTCGGAACTTAGAGGTCAGGGGTTCAAATCCCCTCTTTCCCATTAAAAACCTCTTTTTCACGGTAATTCTAAAATATGAATAAATTATCTATCTCTTAATAAAAAATTGGCTAAGTTCATATTTCAAGTACATCAATTATAATTCAGAATTTCCAAAATTATTTATAAGAGTTCTTTTATAATTTTTTTACAACAAATATTTATCAAGATTGGAAAATCGTTTCTTATTATTAGTTTCCACAACTTAGGTATACAAGAATACTATTTAGTCTGAAGAAAAAATGATAGAAAACTTAATACACGGAATCATATATATCCAATTTGACGACGTAATGGGGACTTCTCCGATCATCTGGACACCCGAAGATCTACCAGAACAACTTAGAATGCTTTCGGGAATCAAGGCAATTTCACTTTTGACAGGAGAGGAAAATGTGATTCCCAAATCGCCTGTTATTATTCCTTATCCCTCCCGTGGTCTTAAAGCAATGATTAAATTCATAAAATGGATTGATGATTCTCGCAGAGGAGGGGTTGCTCAATCGGCAATAGCCTTATTATTCAAAGAATCCGATGATGTCATTTTTTATAAATATAGAGACTATTTGGAAAGGGCTTTTGATGAAGCTTCTCAACGTATTATTCAAAGAGAACTAAGCGAGTGTGATCAAAGTAAATTAGAGGAAGAAATTCACAATCTAAACGAAAGGATAGTTCAACTTCTTAATGATTTGAAATTTAAAGAGGAGGCTGGCAAGACTGATGAAGCTTTTCCCGCTAAAGGAATGATAAGTAAAGAGGACATTGATTATAAATTTAAAATCGTTGTCTGTGGAAATCCAAGTGTGGGTAAAACTTCTTCAGTACTTAGATTTACGCATAACGCTTTTACAAGAACTTATATTCCAACACTTGGAGTAAATATTAGTGAAAAAAATCTCAAGATTAAGGATGAAATAGTGGAATTCGTGCTTTGGGACATTGCTGGACAAAGTAAATTTACATCCGTTAGGCAGCATTTCTATGAGGGCGCAGACGGCGTGATGCTCGTTTTTGACTTAACTAATCATAAATCTTTTGATGATATCAAAAGTTGGTATAAAGACATCAAAGAACATTTAAAAAGAAGTTATAAAATAGTTGGTTTCATAATTGGAAATAAAAAGGATTTGGTTGACCAGAGGGTAGTTGACAAAATGGATGGTTTAAAGTTAGCAGAATCCCTAAATCTCGAATATATCGAAACTTCTGCCTTGACCGGCGAGAATATAGAGTATGCATTTTATAAAATGGGAGAATCGATTCTTTCATTAATTCCTTAATAAATAGACTGAGGGCTATTAGTTTTTCTCTTTCTTTTAAATTGCATTAGTTTTCCTTTTATAAAATGGGAGAAGCTATTCTCTCGACCATACCTCAATAACTTCTTAT
>CAZZIC010000063.1:17586-20797 GCA_964653985.1 uncultured archaeon
CCTTTTATAAAATGGGAGAAGCTATTCTCTCGACCATACCTCAATAACTTCTTATTTTAGCATTTGAAAGAATTTTTACATAAACTCCCTAAGGTATTTTTATTGATGAAATATTAGAAAATCCCGAATTTTTATAATGAATCATAATTTACTTTATTTTAAATTTTAGAGTAATTATGAAGAGGTATCAAAATCGATGGATATAGATGAGGTAATAAGGAAGAGGAGAACGATAAGGAGATTTAAACAAGAGGATATTCCATTAGAAAAACTTACTACTCTTATAGACTATGGAAGGTTAGCCCCAGCAGGAAATAATATACAGAGTATAGAATACATTATCGTAAAAGATAAGGAATATCGAGAAAAATTGTTTCCTCTTGTGAGTTGGGCAGGTTCACTTCCAAGAGGGGAAAGAACACCCGAAGAAAATAGGAGACCCATGGCATATTTTATCGTTCTTATAAATACAAACATTAAGAAAGATGCTCCACACGATGTAGGGGCTGCAGTAGAAAACATCTTATTGGGTGCGGTAAATTTAGGACTAGGGGCATGTTGGATGGGCTCGATTAATCGAAATAAAATACGCTCCTTGTTTCAAATTGATGAAAAATACAAAATTACGCACGTAATCAGCTTAGGGTATCCGGATGAAAAATCGGTAATTGAACCTTATGAGGACTCTTTCAAATATTGGAAAGATGAGAATGGGGTTATGCATATTCCTAAAAGGGACATTGATGATATAATTATAAGTACATATTAAAAATAATTTAAATATAACATGATCCATTATAAAGGGAGAAAATGAGATTGAGGTTAGTAAAAAATCTCATCCTAAAATATCAAGCTCTGAGGGTCAATACATCCGATCCTTGAGAAAAATCCTCCAAATAATAAATTTATTTTATTTAAAAAATAGATTCAACTTTAAATGATTCTAATATCAAATTATTCTATTCTAACCTTATTTAGAAGTGCGGTTTAACATATCAATAAAGGTTCGAGCACTTTTTAGGGTAACAGATAAGCCACGCATCAGCTCGACGTATTCTTTAGAAATATAGACCTTTCCTTCAAATTCATAAAACTCTGATATTTTCTTAATCTCTTCTAAATTTAAAATCTTTGATTTAGAGGTCTCAATATTTAATGATTCTAATTTTATCTTTTCAGAGTCATTTAAGACCTTGTCAGGGCATATATTTGAATAAACCCAATATTCCCCCTTTCTTCCTTTAAAATGAAGTAATTGAAGGTATAGTCTTAAAATCTTATTAATTATTCTTCTCATGAGCGAATCGCAGCTTATAAAGTCGAGATCATAAGTGACTAATAAATATATCATTAATTTATGACCTTCAATTTCTAAAATTGAGGAGATTAACTTTTGATAATTATTTAATATGATAAAGCTAGTTTTAAAATTATTCAAGTTAAGATCATGTCGATATTCGGTCTCATCTACTGCTCGTAAGAACGCTTTTTCAGGAAGTGAGGAATAAATGACCTTTCCTTTTTCAAAAAACAAGGCTGTTCCTAAAATCTCTGAATTCTTTGTTATCTTTCTTAGGGCTTTAATTGAAAACTTTATTATTTTCGATAGTTTATAATTGATTATGTAATCGCTTTGAGGTGCTTCATAGGATTCCATATCTGTTGGGTTATCCTCATAGAATTCTAAAGCCGAAAAATCAAAATCTACTTTTTGATATCCCCTAATATGGAAATTTTTATCTATAAAGACTTGAAAACTATGTTCGCATATTAAATTTGAAGGAATAGAGACTGTAGTTAGTTGTTTACTCTGATTTATGATTTTTTTGGGGATCTGTAATTCCTCAGAGATACTACACTCGGGACAAATAATTTTAACTAATTCTGATCTTTTTTTTGAATGAATTTGATTTTGGAAAGAAATAAACCTCAACCCTCTTAAATTCTCTCCTCCTTATTGAATAATTAGTTGTCTTGATATATAAAGCTTGACATTGTCGTAAATTTCAAATGAAAATCGGGAAATTGATTCTCCCAATTGAATTAAAAGATTTGGTTTTATGATAAAAAGAAAATTTGGAAATGGTAAAACTTTAATTTAAACTCTTTAATAATCCTTATTCCCAAGAAGAATGTCTGAGGATGGCATCATAGGGGCATACTCCCTCACAAGCTAAGCAATCGATACATTCTCCTATATTCTCTGCGTCTACTTTCCCGTCTATAATTTCATAACATTCTACTGGGCAGACTTCTACACAATCCCCAGCAGCTTCACAAAGATCTAAATCTACTACAACCCAATGTTCATTATCTTCCCATCTTTTTTCATTCGTCATTAATGAATCAACATGTTTTATTTTGATATAAAAAAAGTGAATAGAATAAAATTATTTGCCTAAATAATTATAAGAAACTTAGGGAAGTTTTTTTAGAAGGGTAAAATCTACCATAAAGGGATTTTAAACGATATCTTTAAATGTCAACGCAACTCTAAATTTCTTTAAAATATTCAATTAATTTGTCTTATCCTTGATTTGGAATAAGTTTAATACTTTCCCAATATTTATCTTTGTGAGACGAAACATTATAAGTGAAAAGAATGAAATTTAACGATTTAGATATTAGTAAAAAGTACGTGAATTCATTACGGAAAATGGATATCACGAAACCTACTCCTGTTCAAGAAAAAGCAATTCCGCTCATTTTAGAAGGTCGTAATATTATGGCCCAAGCGAGAACGGGAAGTGGAAAAACATTGGCTTTTTTACTGCCAATAATTGAACAATTGAAGTTCATTAAAAATGAATGCTTAATTTTAGCCCCGACTCGAGAGTTAGCCAAGCAAGTTAATAGAGTTGTTGAAAGTTTGGGAGATGATAGAGTCAGAAGTATGACTGTATACGGCGGGGTTTCAATTAATAATCAAATTCAGAAAATACGACGCGGTGTTAATATAATTGTTGCAACACCCGGAAGATTAATCGATTTGTTTAAAAGAAGAAAATTACATTTTAACAACATTCGATTTGTTGTTTTAGACGAGGCCGATCGATTATGGGATATGGGTTTTTCCCCCGATATTAAATATATCTTAAGGAATATAGATAAAGCCACAAGAGACTTCCAATTTATGCTTTTCTCTGCGACCTTAGAACCCGATATAAGGAAAGTTGTCAAAGATTTTACCAAGGATAAATTTAAATTTATC
>CAZZIC010000064.1:0-20731 GCA_964653985.1 uncultured archaeon
AAGTATTGTTAGGAGAACTTTTAAATGTAAGAGAACTCTCTCTTTTAGGCCTTGAAAATGATCTAAGGAAGAAAAAAAATGCGTATATTATGCTTAGTTTAATAATTGAAAATTCAAAGTTAGGTAATATTCTATTTATTGATGACTTTGAGAAGATCATTAATATTTTAAATCCGGATGAAGAAGTTGAAGAAGTGTTCGATTCAAGCTGGTTATATGGGTCAGAACAATCCCCAGAAAGTATAACAGCACAAAAATTACTTGATAAGATACTTGATCTCCACAAAATTGAGGGCTTAAGAATTCTAATCACACTGAGATCTTTAGATGCGCTCGAAGAAATCAAAGAAGTTATTCAAAAAAAGAATAAAAAACTTCTCCTTACCTTTAAAGAACCATACTTTTTAACAGATTTTCAAAAAGAGGATTTAATTTATTTTTACAAGGAATATATGGAAAACTTTTATGAAAACATAAATATAAGAAATTATCAAAAGCTTTTGGAAACCACGTTTCCTTTGGGTATTAACATATTGCACGATATCCATGAGAAAACAAACGGAAATCCGCGTGAAATAATTAAGACATTCATAAAAGTGTTTAATGAGATTACGTACGTTGATGAGAATATCAGAAAATCTCTTCAAAAAATAATCTATTAACTACCGAAGAACTATATGATAAGATTATTTTAACAATATTTTAAGGTAGGAATCAATCTCGTTGAGAAATATCCTTTTTGTTTTCGTTTCCCAATTTGATTCAGCAATCTTGGTTCTAAAATATTCAAGTTCAATCACCGACGGGAAATAATCAACAAGAATTCTTCTTATGCCTTCTTTTTCTAAAAGCTGATAATTTTCTGAATAATTTAATGCGATATAGAGATCTTCTTTCGTCATATAGAACTTTTTCAATACGTCTAATGCTTTTTCAGCAACTTCTTTATTTGAGGAATTAATAATTCTTAAAACATGTTCTAATAATGATTTAGGTAAAATAGTTTCATTTAATAACAGGTTAAAGGCATTTAATTGTATTTTAGCATAATTATCATTTAATGCTCTAACTAAAATGTCTAATACTCTATTCATAATCCTTTTATTCTTAGAGATCTTTGAAAGGGTTTTAATGACTTCATTTCTAATCCATCTATCGGATTTATAATATGTTTGGATAACATAATCAATAAATTTATTATCCAATTCAAAGGTTTTTCCCATCTCCCCGATTAGAAAAATCAGATTAATGTTAACTTTTTCTAACAATTCCTCCGAATAGTCTTCAATAATATTATTTAATATTGGATAATATGATTTCTTAGGACTTTTGGATAATTCTAGGAGAAAGTTATTAATCTCTTGATGATCTTTTGAATCAAGTATATCTTTCGAATAGTTTTCAATATTTTTCATTTAAAATAGCTTCCTCCAATTTCTGTCTAACACAACAATTATTAATTTAATCTGATTTTAAAATAAATCGTTTTTATAATTTAATGAGATTTTTTCCTTAATATTATTAATTCTTTCGAATGATAGAGAGATTGATTGAAAAATATTTATATCATTAGGTAAAGGTAAAGAGGAATAAAATAATTTTCTTTAAATTAGAGGAAAAAACTTAACCAAACCAATATTCCAAACAAAAGTTGAAAGGTTCCAGATATGCACCCTGTATTTAGCTTATATTTCGCTAAAATTATAAAATGAACAATACCATTTCCAATCTCCATCAAAGATAAAGTAAGTCCGAATATCATAGCCCAAAATATATTAAAGGATATAGGAATATAGTAGAGAAAACTAACTATTACCAAAACATGACTGAATAAAACAAAAAAGTTTCGATCCATAGTTGGTTCAATTTTCTCTTTAGTATTTCTATTTTTCACCTCAGATTCTAAAATCCATATTTTTTTGGAATTCTCTTCTATGAAATGTCCTGCATTTGCTATGCATAACAATAAATAGAATAACGAAGAATAGGTAATAGATATAGCTAATAATTCTAAAATATATCCTAATATAAAAGAAAATAATAATTGTCCTACGAAAAAATATGTCAATGGTTTATTAATTTTCATAAATCTTCCTATCTTCCTATTTATAGAAGTTCAAAAATAAAAAACTTCAAGAGTTAATTATTTGATTAATCTATTAAATTTAAGAATTACCATTAAATGTAGTATTACAGACATCAATGTAAAAAAGAAATTCATCTAATTTTAGACCCGACAGTTCCAACATATAACGTTGTTTCTTTCACTCCATCAAGTTCTAAAAGATTATTTAATTCATCATCGAAGATTGCTCCGATGGAACAGACTCCTAAGTTAAGAGCTTCACCAGTTAAGTAGAGATTCTGTCCGATATGACCTGCATCTAAATAGATATATCTATAAGTTCTTTGGAGATATTTCCATTTTGATCTTTCAATCACAGCTGTCAGAATGAAACTGACTGCTGATTTTAATACCATACGCTGTCCTAAACAAGCATTCATAACTTCTTCTCGAAAATCTCCGGGCTTAATCATTTCTAATTGATGTTTTAAAACTCTATAATGATACACACCAGATTCTAAATCAGAAACATTGTTAACGACGGGATAAATTTCAATTGGAAACAAACCCCCCGCAGAAGGGACTGTTCTGAATGCAAAGCGTGGGGATTTTCTAGTGATTCCTGACATTCCGAAGAGTAATTGACTTAGTTCTTGAAGTGAAATAGGTTTCTCTGAATAGTTCCTTGTAGATTTCCGCTTACGAATTACGTTCCAAAATGAGATATTATTTTCAAATTCTGGTTTGGGAAGAGAAATAACCTCAATTGGATTCTCATAAATCTTATAAGTTTCAGGCTTATTTTCCCAATCTAATTGATGTTGGGGGAGATTTTGCCGAGTATATTTAGATTTCTGTTGAAAATTATCTCCATATTTTTTTTCCTTATCTATATTATTTGGCATGATTATTCCTTAATTTCGAAACTTCTTAATATTGATTCTAATAAAAAATAATTTAAAAAAAGGAAAGATAGATGAGTTATAACTGTATTATTTTGGATATCCTATAGGAAGAATATATAAAACATCTAATTCTCCCGATAGTTTCATTAATTTTTTGAGTTCTCTGTCTTTAAAAGCTCCTATAGGAACTGAAGCTAGCCCTAATGCTTCTACTTCTAATAAAACATTTTGAGCACTGTGTCCTACCTCCATGTGAACATATCTTCTCCCTCGATCGCCGTATCTTTTACACGTTCGAGAATAATCAGCACATATTATGATATTTACAGGAGCTTCATGAAGAAAAGTCTGATTTAAAGATTTTCTTGCAAGTTCGGCAGAAATATCCTCATCTATTCTTTGCTCCAATATTCTCTCCCCAAAATTGTAATAATACAGTCCTTTATCCTTTATATGAACATACATTTCTAAGGGATAAGTAGCTCCTGCTGATGGCACCGTTCTGTTCCCGTTTTTATACGCTTGAGCACTCCATAATAATTGAGAGATTTTTGATAAGGGTATATCTCTATCTGAAAATTTGCGGACACTTTTGCGTTCATAAATACATTCTTCTAAGGTTTTTTCGCCTTCTAAATCAAGCTCTGGAAGATCTATATTCAATCTTAACACCTATACTCTATTTATAAAACATTAGGTTTCAACTTTATAAAAAGATTAATCCTAAATCTTATAAAAAATCAATCGAAAGCTAAAGAAATGATTGTAAGTACTTATTTTAAAGATATGCTAAATATAATTGTACCAATCATTAAAAGAGTTAAGTAATTAAAAAAATCTATAAAATGAATATTCTTAAGAATATTTTAAAGGATTAATAAATAATTTTTAATAAAAGGAAAATAATTTTTAAACATGGCTATACCAGATAAAGTATCCGATTTATTTCAAACATGGATGAATCTAAATAAAAGGGTTGGATCTTCTTTCCAAACTCTTGATTTTACGGAGATTCGAAAATATAGAGAGCAACAAAGAGAAATTGAAGATAAAATTTTTATGAAAATGAAAGAAAATGCCCCTGAAAATATGAAGAAATTCCTCCCAGAAGATCCTGGTCAGATGGAAATGGGATATGAAAAATCATCGGGGAGATTCTATTTTCTGATGGAAGATCCGGAAACAATGGAAAGTGAGGAAGATCTAAAAATTTTGGCAATTACAATCGATAAAGAAAAAAATATAGAAATAATAAAGGATTTTAAGCATCCTGAAAGGGCTTAAATTCGTTTATGATAACTCTTATCAAGTTAAAATCTGTTCTGTTTATTTTCACATTTGATTATTCCAGCATATTTAATTATTTTTTATGAAATACATATCAGAACTTATCAGCTTCATCGTACCAATCTGGAAACCAACGATAATACTCTTTCGAAAATGCTTGATTGATTCCTTTATATGTGGCTTTAGCTAATTCAATCTTATTATTTTTATCTCTGTGTGTTGAAACGGAACCATTTTTCTCCATTTCTTCGAGAACTTTTCGAATTTTCGATCGAGAGCCTTTTATATCATCCCTTATATCATCAACAGTCATATAGAGTCCTGGATTAACTTTATAGTCATTTGCTAAAATTTTAAGCAGATTTTCGTTATTTACTTCTAAACCTTTAAATTTAGATTCTCTATCTGAAAGTATCGGTGCATTAATTTCATCATCCCACCGTAAAACCACTCTCTCATTAAATCTGGGAAGCATCGCGGAAAAGCGATAAATTATTTTCTTTTGAATCTCAGTAGTACCCGCTACAATTTCTCCTATTTTTCCCTCTCGAAGCATCCTTTCTGCGGGATAAAACTTAGTAAGTCCATCACCACCCATGATCTGAATTGCTTTAGAACCCACCTCACGCATAAATTTTGTATTCATCATTTTTGCAATAGATGCGTCCACCATCGGTTCAAGTCCATTATCAAGCTGTTTTGCGCAATGATACGAAAATAACCGAGCAATTCTATATTTTGATATTATATCTGCAATTCCATCTTGAATACCAGGAAATTGATTAGTCGTTCGGTTGAATTGAACTCTTCTTTTTGTATAATGAAACAACAACTTTAGAATATCCTTAAATCCTCCGATCATTACTGCGGAACCTATTAATCTCTCAAAATTTAATCCTGCCATCATTATAGCCCAGCCTTTCCCTATATCACCGATTCTATTTTCATCGGGGATTCGTACATTTTCAAAATCTAAATAACCGTTAGGAACGTTATCGAACCCTATGAGCGGGTTAATTCTTTCCAAAGAAAATCCAGGTGTTCCTTTTTCCACCATAAATGAAGTCAAATGTGAATATTTCTTTCGATCCTCAGATTCCTCACTGGTTTTGGCATATATGAAATATCTATTAGAGACTCCAGCACCAGTTATATATCTTTTTTTTCCATTGATAATCCATTCATCTCCCTCCTTTTCAGCAGTAGTAAACACATTCGCTGCATCTGAACCCGCAAAAGGTTCTGTAATACAAACTGCACCAAGTTCATCACCATTCGCAATCCGTGGAAGCCATTTTTCTTTCTGAGCTTCGGTACCAAATTTATAGACTTGTTCAAGTCCCGCCAACATAGAAACTGTAAATACATGACCTACTGCGTACAATCGTCCTAATTCTTCCGCTACTATACAACTTCCTGTTGCCCCAAGATCCATTCCTCCGTACTTTTCTGGGATCCCAGCTCCAAAGAATCCTTTTTCGGCTACTTTCTTGACTAAGGGCCATGGAAATTTCTGTTTCCAGAAATATTTTTCTGCCTCTTCAACATTTTCTTCTACAAACTCTTCCGCTTCCTTAGCCAATTGTTTTTGACCATCGGTCCACCAAAAAAATGAATCAACCATTTTTTTCACTTTATATTTATTTTATCTTATGAATTTTATAATAATATCATCGTATTAACTTATAAAAATGAACTAAAATTCGAGAAACTGAAATACTGTTACTTTGCCTATTTATGTAGGGTTAAAGAGAGGAAATATTATTCAAGCTTTTGAATATTCGAATGAATTAAACCATGACATATATGATTGTTATTACTTAGCCTTAGCTAAACAAAAAGAAGCAAATTCAATTTTGACAACAGATACTGATTTTAAAGGATTATGTAAGAAAGTTGGACTACATTATGAAAAACCATTACCTCTTGAGATTTTAAGGAAGTTCTATGCGTATACATAAAAAGGACTTAAAAATACAAATACAATAACAAATCAAATCTAAATAGGCTACTTTTAAATTTTTATATTCGATAAACCTTAATTAGATAAAAATTCTTTCTCTACATATCAATAATTAGGTTTTCATACAAAGGAGAGGTACTCAAAATTTCAATTCCATCATCGGTTAGAGAAGGTGCTAGGACAACTAATACATTAGTGAAAAAAAGATATCTAATTTTATATTTCATTATTATGATTCTTGGTTCTATTCCTTCTATGGTCCTTTTTTGGTGGTATTGGCAGTTCTGGAATGGATTTAATCTATTATTCTTTTTAGGATCCCCATTAATTTTTTTTATTGGAATAGCCTTGATGACTTTAACATCGGGGCTTGTTGCTAAATTTATATTATCCTTGACTAATCTTATTCATAGTCCAAGGGAAGGTATCTTTGAAATGAATGATAACAACAAAGATTTTAGGTATTGGAGTTTGAGATCGGTAATTAAAAAATGGCCAATATGGTTAGCAAGGCAACTTTCTTTACCGATTTTAGAAAAAATTGTTTTGAAAATGTTTTGTCCAAAAATCTCATTATCTTCTATTTCTCATAATGCGTGGGTTGATACAGAATTCATTGAACTGGAAAAAAATGTTCGATTAGGAGAGGGAAGCATCACAATGTCAAATATTATTATTCAGAATAAGTTAATCATAAAGAAAGTAAAAATTGAAAAAAATGCCATTATAGGTGCCCATTCTCTTGTTCTACCAGGGACAATTATTAAAGAAAATTCTATGTTAGATTCTCTTTCATTTTCTTCTTTAAATCAAATTCTAAAACCTCATTCCATTTATAGAGGAAAACCTGCTAAAAAAGTCTTAAATAATTCTCAAATTCAAGATTCTCAAACCTTTGAAGAAAAGATTTTTTCAAGAGAGGAAAGAGAAAAAATCCATAAAAGAAGAGAATTAGAAGCTCATGTAAAAGAATTATCCGTGCCTTTTCATCTTTATATCGGTTCTGGATTGATTATAATTGGAGGTTCTTTTATAATTCCGGGTCTTGTTTTTTTAGGATTTCTATTTAATTTTTTAATACCAAACTTGTTTTCAACCTCCTTATCGTTAAGTTCCTTTATGCTTATACGTACTTGGATAATAATAATTATTACTCCTCTCATTATAGTTCTTATTTACATTAGTCATCTCTTTTTCATCGCTCTTTTTACACGCTTCTTTTATAGGATTTCAGACCGAAGAGGTCCAGACCAAGGAATATTTGACAGAAATCTGGATAAAGCGTCAAAGGCATTGGATTATTACCACTTCAGCTCATTTTTATTGAAATATCCAATTTTTGCTGTGTTAAGATCTCCATTTCCTTGGTTATTAAACTGGGAATTAGAGTTTATTGGGTCGAATAGAATAGGCAAAAATACGGTTCTTGAAGAATGTTATATACACAGCCATATTAATTATGGAAAGAATTGTTATGTGGGAACGTTTGCTCATATTTCTAACCATTTAGTAGATGGTGTATATGGAGAAGAGAACTTAACGTTTTATGGTGCTGAGATTGAAGATAATTGTAATTTCAATGCCTTAATTGGAGGTTTACCCGGTTTAGAAATCACTCAGAATGTGACATTCTTACCCATGTGTTCTACAATAAAATTTGATAAAATTACAGAAGAGGGAATTTATGGAGGATTTCCAGCACGAAAACTTTCCAAGGAAAATTTAAAACAAATTTTGGGGGATTTATACGATGAAATCTAAGAAAAATATAGAAATAGAGGATATTGAAGACACAGAGATTAAGAACTTACCCGTATCAACTGGAACGATAAAATTCACTCCAATGGCCAACTTTCTTTATATTATTTTGCATATTTTTTCAATGATGATGCCCTTGGTGATGATACTAACTTTTTTCGAATTCACCCTTCTCTCTAATTTTATTCATTGGAGAATTTATTTTATAATGATTGATGTTATGAGTTGGTGGGGCTTATATATCTTAATTACCTTAGCTGTTGGAAAATTATTACTTGTTCTTTTGAAAATTGTTCATGAACCGAAAGAAGGTCTTTTTAAAATGGATTCGGAGGATAAAGATTATCGTTATTTTATTCTACGGGCAGCAATAAAAAAGCAAATTTTTTGGGTCTGGAATAATTTTTGCTTCCCGTGGGCCACTAATTTAGCGTTTAAAGTCCTTAACTTGAAAGCAGACTTTAAATCAACCCTTTTTGATGGATGGTGCGATACAGAGTTCATAGAACTCGGAAATAATATTATGCTGGGTCAAGGTGCTTGCGTATTATCTAGTGTAATTCTTGGAGATTATCTTTTAGTAAAAAAGGTGGTTATAGGAGACCATGTTGTAATTGGAGGTAATGCCATTGTTGCTCCTGGAACCATTATTGGAAAAAATACCACATTAGGAGTTTGGGCTAAAACGCATATAAACCAAAAATTGGAAAAGGGATGGATTTATGTGGGGAATCCCGCAAGAAAATATAAACCGGCCATGGTTGCAAGGGCAGAGAGTAAAAAGGCAAACATACGAAGAATTGTTAATACTGGAGAAAAAATACCTATGGATCTAAAAAAATTTACAAAGAAAGATAAAGTAAAGAAATAATTAAAAAATAAAATTGATTATTATTTTAAACGGAAAAGTCCCTCTTCCTTAATTTCCAAATGCCGAAGATCAGTAAACATACTGCGACGGCTAACCATACCAACAAGGAAAATTGTGGTAAGTAATAAAGTGTTTTATCAAGTCCACCAGTATATATTTCTTGGTCGGGGTCAATTGTAGATGTAGTTTTAAATACTCCCGTTTGATATGCAAAATTATACTGCCATGCTTCTGAAGGAGGGATAGCATTCATTAATTCAATAAAATACACATATACATTCGCTAAATGATATCCCAAGTCAAAGTGATAAATTTGAAAATCTTCATATAATTCTCCTAAAAATTGTTTTAGTATCATCATTCCGAAAAATGAAAACACTGCCAAGAAAATAACAATAATTGCTCCATTTCGAGGTTTCTTAAATATTGATGATAAGGCTAATGTGATACTTACAAAGAGAAAATTTACAAGCAAACTATAGAGGAAAGCGGAACCCAAAAATGGTAGAACTCCAATAAAATGATCAATGTTTTGTGTATATCGAAGAACATTTAGCCATCCATCTAGGAATATAGCGGTAAAACTTAAAACGGTACTGTAAAGGAATAATCCTAAATATTTTCCTAAGAATATTTCGGTTCTTTTAACTGGCTTGCTTATCAAAATTAGCATAGTTCCAGAATGTATTTCCTCAGAGATTAATGAAGCTCCGGAGGCACCTATTATAGATATAAGCGCAATACCTAATGTCCAGAAATATAGATAATAGATCATATTGACACTGAGAATTGTTGAAGCTAATTTTATTGAAATTGTCTGAAAATTTACGCTCTGTCCTAGAGGATTTAGTAAAAAGAATATAGGTAAGATTAGCATTATGATAATTGACGCAAGAAACTTTTTAGGAGAATAAAGATCCCAGAAAGTATCGTTCAATATCACCATTGTCCCAGTAGTTTCAATAGGAATTTTAGCTCTTAATTTTTTAAAAGGAGCTTTAATACTTTTTAGTGATTTTTTAAGGTTTCTTACTTTTAATTCCATCTTAATCATCCTCCGCAGGTTCATCTGCCATAATTTCCATAAAAATATCTTGAAGCGACAGTTCTGGACGATAAAACTTAATTAAGTTAGCTTTATTGTTGATTAGAATTTTAGGAAGGTTCTCTTGCAACTTTTCCACATTATTAGGCAAGATATGAATACTTCTATCCTCTTTGTCAATCCATGCTTTATTTACTAAATCAGTTTCCCTTATTGCTTCAAATAATTCTTCATTTTTATTCGTGTCAAGAATGTATACATTTCCAGCAAATTTATGTTTTATATCTTCAATTGAACCAGTAGCAACTATATTTCCCTTACTGATCATTGTTACTCTCTCGCACATTTGCTCTATTTCCGATAAGATATGACTTGAGACGAATACACTTACATCCTTAGAGATTTCTTTAATTTTGTTAATAATTTCAATCCGTCCTAAGGGATCTAGATTCGCAGTAGGTTCATCCAAGATTAATAACTTGGGATCATGAATCAAAACTCCTGCAATCCCAATTTTTTGTCTCATTCCACCTGAGTATTTTCTAATTACTCTGTCTCGGGCATCCCATAGATCAAATTCATAAATAAGTTCTTGCGCTTTTCTTTTAGCATCATAATGATCTAATCCATTCAATTTTCCCATGAAGATTAAATACTCCTCACCAGTTTTCTTATAATAAAATACCGGATCTTGGGGGAGGAATCCAATCATTTCTTTTGCTTCCACCGAACCTGCCTTCTTACCTCGAATGAATGCTTTTCCCTCTGTCAGATGCAATGCTCCAACCAACATATTTAAAGTAGTTGTTTTTCCCGCTCCATTTGGTCCTAAAAATCCATGAACCCCCGATTCAATTCTAAGATCAATACCTTTCACAGCTCGAACTCTTTCTTTTCCCTTGCCATATACTTTTGTTAGATCTTCACTCCAGATTTCGAAATCAGATGGACTAATCGCCTCGCTCTTACTCATTCTTTTTGACCCCCTTCTTTTTTGGTAGATGTATTAGAACTTTAGATTTTCTCTTTTTAAGATATTGATGGATATAAATATATAATCCCGCAAAAATACATAATAGGCTAATAGTAAGGATTGTAAATGTATAATTTCCAGGAACGGTAATAAACACAGAATCCAATGAAATTATTGAGCCACTTTCATCATACATACATATGGAAATTTGATATGTGCCGGCACCTAATGAAACGGTTTTTTCTTTGTTATTCAAATTGTTATAGTTAGTATTATTTATTATTAAGTCAAAATATTCGAATGTAGCATCGGTTTCCCATTTAATCTCAAACTTATTTGTAGCCATATTCTGATGATTATTTAAATTAACTAAATCGACATTAAACATCGAATTAATACAATAAGTTTCTTCTCCACTCGTTATAATAAGCTCTTTACGTCCATCGTTATTTAAATCATCTATTGGAAAGATTTCATCAATGTCCATATTAAACTGGAATAAAACATCCTTGGTGAGGGGATCAACGAGTTCAGAAATACGTTCGGGTCGATAATAACTCCAATATCTTTCATTCACAAGGTTAAATTTATACCGATTAAGTAATATATCATCCCTTCCATCGTTATTTAAATCTCCGAGATTTTTAATATCATAGAAGAAGGTATTTCGGACTTGAGTGAATCTCGATTCATAAGTGCAAGTAAAAGGATCTAAAATCCAATTATAGTCCGATAATTCTTTAGAATTAGTTTCCGTGCTGGAAAAAATGTCAAAAAATTCCAATTTAGCCCCTTTACATTCACTGTATTGTCCTGTTGCTTGTCTTTGTATTCCTATTATTCCTTCTGAATACCCATCTTCATTAATGTCTCCTATTGAAGTAAAAGGCATCCTGAGAGCATTAGGTTCTTCATCTAGTTCTCTCTCATCATATAAGTAGGCTAAATTTAAGTATTCTTTTTCAAATAAAGTATTTGATTGTCCTGATCCATCATATATTTTAACTTGATTCGTGGAGGTTATACATACATGATCATAATAACTATCTCCATTAAAATCTTCATAACTGAGTAGTTGTTTAAAACCAGCACCAGAAATACTTAAATCATAATTTTTTATTAGATCGTCAAATAAGGATCTTATATTTTCGGTATTGATTATACAAAGTATTGAGCCTTTTTTAGAATCCAGGATCTTTAATTGATTAATATATCCTAAACTATCTAAACCACCAATCAGTAATATGCCTATTTCTCCATTCTCAGATACATTTAATTTTTTTGGGATCTCAAACATCTCGGTTGTATAATCTTTGACAGGTGATTTTGCAGTCCAATTATACTTAATTCTTGTTTTAGATGGATGGTATACTTCAAAATGTGAAACCCTTGTACTCCATAGAGGGTTAGAAACTTTTCTATGGCCATAATAGTCTTCTGTTCCGTTGGTAAATTCTCCGCATAATATGAAGTTATTTAATCTATTATCTACATTTAGAATTCTAACTCCACAATCAGGAATATAAGATTTATCGAGAGACCATTTTGTGATTGTATCTTGATTTTTTACATCAATAAGGCATAATTTTGAGCTATATCCAATTTCTCCTTGAGTATCATTTTCCTTACCTATAACCAGCAATACATCAAGATATTCATCTCCAGAACCATTAATTACTTCACAATCTTGTATTTGCAGATCCAATAACGTATCGTCGGTAAAATCGTTACCTTCAAGAAGATAATATCTATCATATTCGTTGCTAAACAATCCCCAATAAAATGCTCCAACACCAAATGTATCAATTGTAAGGTTAAAATCAGTTTCTGAATTTGTTATGTTTAATCGAATATTTAAACACTTTTTGGAATCGATAAAATCCACAAGAGAGGAGGGGTTACTATAATCAAATCCTCCGGAATTATCATCCGAAGTCCCCAGCTTTTTAACGTACATATCATCTCTTCTTATACTCTTATTGAATTTAAAAAAATCATAGGAAGTTCTATTTTCTCCATAACCTCCTTTAAGAGTCGTATCAAAAGTTGTCCAGTTGTCTAATGTACTATTCCAGTTACATAAAACCCAAGTATCATCTGATTCGTTATATAGTTCATATGTGAAGTTGTAGTAATTTAGATTTGAAGTATCATTAACCTTTAGTTCTGTTTGGAACTTTAAAGCAGAAAGTCTCTCAATTTGTGAAAGATAACCACCCATCAATCCCAACTTGTTCTCCACATCAAAATCTACGGGAACCGAAAAATTCATAGTTGTTTGATAAAAGGAATCAATAAAATCAGCATCGATTTTATAAGAGTCGTACGTATACGTATAATTAACCCTTATTAAGTCAATAAGAAGATTAAACTGATTTTGAGCTTCACCGAGAATTTTAATTCTAACTTGATTATTATTCGAACTGTCTATAAAGTTTTCATCATTAATATTCACTTGAGCATCCAATGGGAGGTTTATTGATGCATCCCACTCATCGTCATTAAAATTATAAAGCTTATAAGTCAAATCAGAAGAACATTCTCCAATAAATTCAAATAGAACAGTAGGATTGAATTTTTCTGTTTCTGGTTGTGAAAAGGAGAATTCTATATCAACCTTGTCTGCTCCGTCATATTTTGAAGAACTTATTCCCCAATATGAGAGGTCTTTTTCCTCTGTATCTTGGTTCGTATTATTAAGATCTACACCTGTTATCACTTTCGCACTTGTATCATAAGCAGAGGAATACAAAATACTTCCTTTTTTTCCTCTGAAATTAAATGTATCAAAATTTTCAAAGCTAACCTCAATTCCCGACACATTGGTAACCATTTCTGGGTAAAACAAGGAAAATGGGTTCCATCGTGAGGTCCATGAGAAATTTCCATAGTCTAAATTTTCATACCAACTCGTATCATCTTCATTACTTCTCAAATAAAACTCATTTCCTTCTTGACCTCTATGAAATTTATAAAGAAAATCGATAAATGGTTTATCCCATATTATTTTCCCGTTTGATCCGTTAATAACCAGAAATTTCGTATAATCTCTGAGTAATGTTCTATAAATTTGCTCATTGGGAATAGAATTTGTTCCTAGACTCTCAATAAATGATGTTACTTCTGTAGGTATTGTAGATGGAATGATCCAAGTAGCATAATCTGTTATGTTGTCATCATTAACATCTCCAATATCTAAGAGATCTTGAATTCCATTGTATAGATTCGGATCCGGAGGTGTAAATTTCCATATCGTTTCTCCCGTTTTAGCATCAATCGTAAACATATCAGAAATGAATGTTTGTTCCTCAGTTGATGAGCTCATCCAAGTTGGATTAAAGGAGCTGATTTGTTTATAAAGAAAATCTGGAATTCCGTCGTGGTTTAAATCTTGTATTTGTTTAATTTCTGACTCTCCAACTGTTTTTATTCTTTCCCAAATGATTTCTTTACTAATGGGATCGATTAAGAAATATTTTCCGTAACTTGTTATCGCAAACAAATCATCCATCCCATTAGAATTCTGATCTCCAACATTTAAAACATAGTTCAATACCCCATATTCATAATAATCAGTATAAGTGGAATAATCATCATCTTCATAAAGAAGAGTAAGATCTAAAGACCCATTACGAATCTTAGAATAATAAATTCCCGGAGAATTAAATACATCTTCCTCTTCATCATAAAACTCTGGTTCATAAAAATACAATCGCTCTTGGGAATTGACATCAATAAATGCAGGATATGATTGAGAACTATGTTCATTATAACTCCAATTCATATTATAAAGTGTCCGAATTTTGTTCTCATCTATGTTAAAGATTCTAAATTTTAGGAATCGTCTGTAATTATAAACATAATCTAAATTTGAGGCAGTTACAGCATATTCTTCAATTCCATCATTATTTAGATCTCCAAGCGCTAAAATCTTAACTCCCGCTTTAGTAAAAAGTCTATCTGAGGAAGAATATGGTGAATCATCTAAATTGTAATAAATTGGATCGGTTGGTATAGTTAGATTATAAATATCCTTCATATCAAGGAGTATTCCAGATTCGCTTGAAATAAGTCTAATGAATCCATCATCGGATGAAACAAGTAAATCTTCTTTCTCATCATCATCAACATCTTTTATAATTGAAATGTCATCTATTGAATTCGGAACTTCAACCTCTTTAACTCCAGCCATAGATTGTCTTTGTCTATACAAAGATTTGGGGATTTGATATTCCCAGATTTTTCTTCCTGTCTTAATGTTTAAGGCGACAAGTTTTCCCTCTTCAGAACCTGCTATAAGTTTATCTTGTACTGATTTAATTTTCCATATATCATTTGAAAAAATAAGATTGTTAGACCATATAGGGTCTCCAGATTTCCCATCTAAAACGAAAATTCGATACCAAGAACTAATAACTACATCATTTTTCCCGTCATTATTAATATCTTTTATCATTTCCACATCCCAAGTATATGTTTGAAACTCCCTCTTCTCATAAGTATTTGGATCTAAACTTTCAACCGATGGCTTATACTTCCACAATAATTCGCCCTTATTTGAGCTTATCGCAATTACATTAGAATATTCTTGATCATAGGTAATGAGTACAATATCCTTAGCAGAGTCGTTGGATATATCATCGATAAGACTAAAATCAATAACTTTCGCAAAAGTCTTATAACTCATATTTATTATCCCATCTAAATCTACTAATGTGAAACCTTTTTCAGTTCCTAAGGCAATAAGTTTCTCCCCTCTATTAGTAAAGTTAACTAATCGGGGTTGAAAAGATGGTTTATTACCATAAAAGCCTTGACTATAAGACCATAATTTCGACTTGGTTGTTTGATTATTGGAATTCGGTTGTATTGAATCAGAAATAGCAATATTTTCTTCAGTACTGACCTCTGAATTGATAAATGACCAATTAATCGGAAATACAACTGATACGATAATCAGTAAAATGCAAATTTTTTTGATTAAAGGTTTATATTTTCTCATTTTAAAAACTTCTTTTTGTCTTATTTATAATTATATATATTTTGATTATATATATTAAAAGATTTTTTGATAAAAGTGTTCCGAGATGCTATAAAAAAATTCATTAAATAAATGACCTCTCTAGTTTATTTAATTTATTTACCAATTACTAATTTCCATAATCCTATATAAATTACTTTGGCGGATACTATGAATATCAAGACATAATTATTGTTTTCTTTAACAAGATTCTCGTATAGATGATTTTAGATGAAGCTTTTCAAAAAATTTAATTTAATGAGATTCAAATTTTTTTTCAAAAATAGCCAGTTTAAATCTTAAAAATTATGAGAAGAGATGTTTTTATACAGTCCTAATAAGGAGATTTTGAAAAAAACGAAATAATAAGTGGTTGCTTACCCCTCAGAAAATATAGTTTTATATACTATGAAATTGAAATTTATTTAATTAAAACAGAGTTTAAGTGAAAAAAGTGGAAGATATTGAAAAAAAAGCTGAAGAATTAGCTGCTCCAGCATTTGATACAAAACAACGTATCTTCTGGGGGTTAGCTAGTTTTGGAGGTGCATTAATTAGCGGAACCTATGCTTCACTCCAAAGCATTTTTTTTACGGATTATCTAGGATTAGTAGGCCCTTGGGCCTATTTAATGTTAATATATTCCATCGCCTATGCTTTATGGAACGCTATAAATGACCCTTTGTTTGGTATTTGGTCTGACAGAGCGAGATTAAAAGGAGGGAGAAGAATCCCATTTATGCGGTATACTGCTCCATTTCTGGGAATTTTCTTTGTATTAATTTGGTTTGCTCCAGAAACCGCTCCAAAAGTATTAATCTTTTGGTGGATGTTAATTACAACCTTTCTTTACGATACAGCATATACAATAATTTTTCTGGTGTATTCGGCCCTTTTACCCGAATTGACTGAAAATGAGATTGAAAGAAATAAACTTTCTGTGTTTGCCTCATTCTTTAGTTTAGTAGGAACTATTTTTGGGATTTTATTACCCGGACTACTCCTACCTGATGATGCAGTTACTTTCCTTACATTACTCCCACTTAGAACTACTATGATTATAATGGGAATAATTGGAGCTTCGCTCGTACTATTTACTACTTATAAGTTCAAAGAAAGAGGAGAATTTCATAAAACTGAAGAAAGATTGGGTTTTGTTGATTCAATTCGCTATACTTTTAGGAATAAATCTTTTCTCATTTTAGTAACTGCAAATTTCATGAGTATTTTTATGCAACAGATGCTATTAGGCTCTATTTTCTATTTAGCTGATTATATCATGTTTTCAAGTTCCATTCTTCTCCAAGTAGCATTGTTTGTACCATTACTCCTCGGTATTTGGATCACTCCTAAAATGAGTAAAAAATTTGGGGTCGTAAGAGCTGATCAAATCCTCCTCACTATCGGAGCAACAGGTTTATTAACAATCTTATTCTTTCCTGCGGACTTAATCTATCTAAGTCTAGCTATAGCAGGAATTGGATTAGTGGGACCATTGGTTCTTACAAACGTTATGTGGGGACAAGTAGCTGATGAAGATGAATTGAAAACGGGTAAAAGACGAGAAGGAGTATATTTTGGGATGAACGCATTAGTAACAAAACCTGCTCAAAGTGTTGCTTTAGCGGTTCCCGTCATATTATTAACATTAGCAAGTTTTGTTCCAAGAGCAGATGGCGGATCTCCCGAAACTCAAGTTGATGCTGTTTATTTTGCGATTAGGATATTCATCGGACTTATACCCGCAATAGCTCTTTATTTAGAGGTTTTAATCCTTCAATTTTATCCTCTAAAGGGGGAATATTGGGAAAAGGTGCAAGAAGAAGTCCTTGAACTACATGAAGAGAAGAAAGGTAAACTGAGAGACCTTGAAAGGAAGGGGAGTTAACCGTTACTTAAATTTAATCATAAATTTTAATTTTTTTTTTTGAATTTTCTAATTAAAAAACATAACTAGAAACGTCCTATTTAGTCTTTTGAATTTCGTAAAGCTTTTTTTGCTAATCTTTTCGAATAATTTTCCCATTTATCTTCTTCTCCGGAAACTTTTTCACGAATTACAAACGTACAGCATTCGGCACCTGCAGGCATGGTTTGGGTAAATTCAATTTGAAAATCGGATTTTTTAAAAACCTTTTCTCGAAAATAATCAATTATTCCCTGTACTAAATATCTCTGCACTCTACAATCAAAGGCAGAATAAACATCTTGGAGGGGGCACCATAATATATCAAACGAACATTGTTTTTCCGAATCAATTCGAGGATCTTCTATCGAGGTCCATGCTTGGGTATTAATAATAGTAGCCAAAAAACTCATTAACTCAATATCAGAAACATCCTCAGGTATTTTTTCTGGGTTAATCATTTGCTGACCCATTTGATATCCGGTCTTTCTTAAAGCAGTAATAACGATTTCTTGACCCTTTTCTCCTAATTCTTTTTCTGCCATCTTTAATATATTAATAATTCCTTGAGACATGAATAATCCAAATTGTAGCAAGGAACTGGGCTCAAAATCTTTTCGATCCATAACGTGCGTTTTAAAAGTTTCTATGGCTTTTTTGAATGGTTCTCTTAAATAAGTTTGAGCTTTTTTCCAATTCTCCTCCTTTCTTTCCCCTCCTTTCAATATGCCTTTTCGAGTCATTTTCTTTTCTCTCTATTTTATATCTTAGATATAGTTTTATGATCAATAATAAGCTTCTTAAATTTTATACTTTATTCACGCTAATTAAAGAAAAACACTCCTTGATTCATTGATTGAACAAATGGAAAATATTTTAAAATATAAGCTATGAATTTTTATTGCATTATATTGTAAATACTATAATATAAACCTACAAGATTTAAGAAATGAATTAAAAAGGAAGTATTGTAAATCCTATGTTTTTAGATGATCCTAAAATTTCACGAGTTGTATTTTATCCCCGAAAAGATGAGCCTTCAGATAATTTAGGTGAAGATATCAAATCTCTAAAATTTAATATTAATAATGAGATTATGATTGGGGGATATATATTCATTAATGATTCAAATCTCCCTTCAGTTTTAATGTTTCATGGGAACGGAGAGATTGCCAGAGATTATCAACATTTCTATAAATCATTTCTAAATTGCGGTATAAATCTAGCAGTAATGGATTTTCGGGGCTATGGTTTTAGTACTGGGAAACCAACATATACCAGTTTAATCGATGATGCGATGCCTATTTATAATCAGTTCTTAGATTGGCTGGAAAATAATGATTTTAATTTATCCGTTTTTATATTTGGAAGGTCTCTTGGAAGTGTTTGCGCCGCAGAAATTGGTTCTCATAATCCTGAGAAGGTGAATGGAATTATTTTTGAAAGCGGATTTGCTAGTTTATATGACATGATGACGAGATTGTTTAATGTGAAAGGTCCAAATATAACTAAAAATACATTAGAAGAGTTTTCAAATCATACAAGAGTTAAGAAGGTTAAAAAACCATTATTGATAATCCATGGTACAAATGATTGGATAATCCCCAAAGAAGAAGCACAGCAATTATTTAAAGCTGCTCCAAGTTCCATAGAAAAGAAAAAAGTGCTAATTGAAGGGGCAACACATAATAATATACAATCATATCAAGAAGAATACTTCTCTAACTTAAAGCAGTTTATCGAAAACTATAAATAGATATAAATCGATATGCACCTTTTCTAAATGATAAGTTTTATGTCCTTTGCATATCTCATTTTTCCAGAAAAGAGAAAAAAAAAGAGTAAATGAGAAGAAAAAGATGGTGTAATTAAAAAAAATAGGTTAAAGCATACTACAATATTTTTGGAAGTCCTTTACCCTCGTTCTTAAAGTAACTTCAGTCACCTTTGCTAAATCTGCTATATCCTTCTGAGTTCTGGCTTCATTACAAATCTTGGATGATAAATACAATGCAGCGGCAGCTATTCCTTTCGGATCTTTCCCGGAAAAGTGTAGACCGTGTTTCCTTACATTTTTTATTAGAAGTACCGCTTTATTCCTACATTGCATCGATAATTTCAATAAATCATTAAATTTGTCTACATACCTTTCGGGAGTCAATCTTTTAATTTTTAAATTAAGTTGAGGAAAAATCTCTCTTACGATTAATCTGTATGATTTTAATATTTTTTTCTTATCAATTTGGGCTGCTTTAGCGATTTCCTCTATCGTACGGGGAACAGCGTGAGATCGTAAAGCGGCAAATATTGAGGCTGTAAGAAGAGCATCGATACTTCTTCCCATAGTAAGTTTTTCTTTTACAGTTCTGGTATAAATTCTTAGAACATCTTCTGCTATGTGATCTGGAATCTTTAATTTACGTTGTAATCTTTGAAGATTAGGGAGGGCAATCCAAAGATTACGTTCATAACTTGTAGTTAATGAACGATGAATTTTTCCCAATCTGTTAAACTTTGATTTATATTTTGGTGATAATAACGAACCACGAGCATCTTTACTTCCTCTTATAACTGTCCTTGGACCAATTGGACTATAGACTCTCTCAGTTGTTTTTCTTTTATTTATTTCTTCTTGAGTAAACGCTCTTCTCGGAGAGTCGTCGAATATTCTTGAATGAATACAACCACAATTTAAACATACAATAAAGCCATTTTCCTGATTGAACTTGGGTGAATCACAGCACGATTCTTCCCTATTATCTGAATCATATTTTTTATCTGGTGAGGGGGATCCAATTTCTTTCAAGGGATTCATGCGTATAAAATTAAGAGAACTCACTAATATAAATTTATAGAATTATTTTTATAAGATGAAGGAAGTTGACCCGGATAATTAATGAATCTCTTAAATTACTCGAAGTAACTTTCTAAGCTCCAA
>CAZZIC010000065.1:0-20725 GCA_964653985.1 uncultured archaeon
GGTATTTCACGAAAAAAAATATCCAAAGACTAAAAATCAAGTGAAAAAGAGAGATATGCCAAAAGTAAATAATAAGTTTAAAGAAAAAGAAAAGGAAAGAAAAATATGTTTTTATAATTCAAATACCTGTTGTGCCCGTTCTTCATTAATCTTATTGTTTTTTAGGTCCCAAAGCTCTCCGTAAAAGAATTCTTCTTCGTTTTTTACGACAATAGGAAGAGACTCAACACACGCACTCATATCACAAAAAATGTTGTTGAATGTTTCATTCTCCATGAGGGGATCATCAAAATCTTCGGGATCTTGATAATCCAATTTTTTATATTCCACTCCCTTCTTATCCAGCCATTGGATAAGCTTATCACAAAAATAACAGTTTTTTTTCGTAACTATCTTGAAATTAGACATAGTAAAAATCTATCCTTTTTGGTTTTTAAATATTTTTTTTATAAAATAATAATTTAACTTAAAGCTTTCAAAAATGAGAATTGAAAAACAATTCTATATTCATTCTATTCCCTTACTTCTTGTAAGAATCTTTTAAGATATATCCGAGAATTTATTAAAAATTACTTGATTATATGTGTTGATGAGGAAAAAATTTTTCAAAATTCAAACTTATACCCCATGGGATGGTCTCAAGAAACACACCCTTTCTGAGGTAAAAATACTCTCATTAAAGAGTATCTATAAATCCTATCCCGTCATTGAACAGCCGTTTTTTGACGATTTAAAAGAAAAAATCTCTAAATTTAACCACTATTCTTGGATTGAAAGTATTAAAAGAATTATAGGACCCAATGATGAAGATTATGATATATCTAAATGGAACTTCATTTGGGCAGTAGATAAAGAAGATAGAATGTATCAGTTCCTATTTCAGAAACATAAAATAGAAAATAACTATCAAGGGATTATGGTAGCAATGGCTCCACCTGAATTAGCAAAATTCTTTTCTGATTACAAACGAGAAGCGATTTTAAAGACATGTTCTCTCCTAAATACCCCCGATAAACTAAAATTTCTGATGCTTTTAACTAATAAAGGAAGATCTTTAGCCCAAGAATTGCAAACCTTTCAATATTCTCAAGAAGACTTGAAAAAAATAAAATATGCGAATATTCTGAAAGAAATGCCGAATATTAAAGGTCAATGGTTTCCCTCTCACCGTTTGGAATGTCCAATCTGTGGTTCCACATTAGTGGATATAGAAGGTTATCAGGTTGGATTTGGAAAATTAGTTTGCCCGAAATGTGGATATAAACAATAACTCTTTTTATTTCTTTTAAACCTATTTCCCTAAATTCATCTTAATTACATTATATAAATGAAAGCAAAATTTTAATTACTATAATTAATCATTTTTTTATAGTTTAGATTAATTAATTAGTATACTATATTTAAAACAAGACTCAGACTAATTAAATTACCTATTCACTTTATTTTAATTTTAAAAAAAAGAATGATATTATGTTTGTAGCTTCACTCGATCTAGGAACGACAGGATGTAGAACGTATATATATGATGTAGGCGGTGCTATAATTGCTTCGGATTATCAAGAATGGCAGAGTTTTTATCCAAAACCTTCTTATGTTGAACAAGATGCGAATAAATGGTGGGAAGCGATTAAATCTACCATTGAAGCGGCGATAAAAAAAAGTGGAATTGATAAACAAGAAATAATTTCTCTTTCAATTTCTAATCAACGTGAAACAATAGTACCTGTAGATGTTCAAGGGAATCCTCTTCATAATGCCATTGTATGGCAAGATAGAAGAACTAAAGACCAAGTGGAATTTATCAAAGAAAAAGTTGGAGAAGATAAGATTTATGAAACAACTGGATTGACAATAGACCCTTATTTTTCCGCAACGAAGATTTTATGGTTTAAGCAAGAAAAGCCAGAAATTTATAAAAAAACTCATAAATTTTTGTTAGTTTCCGATTTTATTTTAAACAAATTAACTGGCAAATTCGTAAGCGATTTTAGTAATCTCAGTAGAACGATGCTTTTTGATATAAATAATTTACGCTACTCTGATGATATAGCCTCCGAACTGGAAATTGACTTAGATAAGATGCCAGAACCGATTGAAAGCGGAGTTGATATTGGAGAGATCGTTATCGATGAAACTGAATTCGATAAAAAAACTTTAGTCGTAACTGGGGCGGGAGATCAACAAGCGGCCGCTCTTGGCGTGGGGGTTGTATCACCTGGAGAAATTAAATGCACCACAGGGACAGGAAGTTTTATTTTAGCTTATCAAAATGAACCTAAGTTTGATCCCGAAAAAAGAGTCTTATGCAGTTGTCATGCTATTCCCGGTGCGTGGGTTCAAGAAGCTAGTATCTTTACTACTGGCTCTGTTTTGAGATGGTTTAGAGATCAAATGGGTTATGTTGAGGTTAAAGAAGCTGAAGAAAAAGGAGAAGATCCATATGATCATATGACAGCAAAAGCGGAAAAATCACCAATTGGAGCAGATGGGCTATTATTAATTCCCCACTTGGTAGGAGCTGGAGCACCTCATTGGAATTCTTATTCAAAGGGCATAATTTTTGGTCTTTCCTTAGGACATGAAAAGAAAGATATCTATAGGGCAATTCTTGAAGGAGTAGCACTTGAAGTAAGAAAGAATATTGAAATTTTTAAAAATCTTGGTATTGAACCAGTGGAGTTAAGGTTAACTGGTGGAGGTTCTCGTTCCGATTTGTGGAATCAAATAATGGCGGACGTAATAAATATCAATTGTGTCAGGAATATCAACGAGGAGGCAACGTCTCTTGGTTCTGCAATTCTTGCTGCTGCTGGGGCGGGCCTATTCCCAGATATATCAAAAGCAGCTCAAGAATTATGTGAAGTAGACAAAAAATGGCTTCCTAATGAGAAACATCATAAATTTTACAATAGAATGTATGATTTTTCAACTGACTTATATGAAATTCTTTCCGAAAATAAATTCTATAAGAGATTTGAAAAAATTTCTGAATACGAAGAAGATAAGGCTTAATTCATTTTTAATTATTAAAGAAATCCCACAAAACCAAATCATATTTTTATATTGATAAAATATTTACTTAAAGATTAAAAGTTAAAATTTCTTTGTAAATTAATAAAAATACAATTTTTCTATCTTAGGTGAAACTAATGGAATTACAAGGATATAAATATTCGGAGCGTCAAGTACAAATTGCCACAGCTTTTTACATGGTAATTGTTGCAGCTTTTATTGTAACGGTTTTTGGTGCAATCTATGCATTTGCTGATTTAATCGCACCAACGGGAAAATTAGATGCCTTTCTTACCTTAAATATAGGATATCAGATTGCCATTGTAGCGGGTTTTTTAGCAGCACTGTTCTTTTTGCTGATCTTTTTCTTTGGTCTTTATAAGCGGGGCACTAAATCTATTCTTAAAAGTATCTTTAAAGTACGCCAACTTGAAGAAAAATATCGAAATAGATTTGAAATTAAAATTGCTGCAGGCGGTTTGCTCGTGAGTTTAATTGCTGTAATCGTTGGATTAATGATCGCCATATTTCAAGGCTTAATTTTTGCTGATGAATCATTGATTCCTTGGCAAGAGATATTTACCTATTCTGTAGGAGTAACTATTTTGGCTTTCGGTATTATCATGTTTATTGTAATCGGACTTTGTTTGTTTATTATTTACTTCTGGAAAAATAGTTACTATCTAATCTTAAAGTTAGTTGGTGGACTTGAAGAAAAAGCAGAAGAAGTTTAAATCTTTTCTTTTTTCATTTTATATTAATTAAATCAATAAATTCATACTCTTTTTAGATTTAAATTTCTTACAAACATTCTCTTTTTACAAGAAAAAACAAGATTATTCTTTGTGGTTGTTTTCTCAATGAAAGTAGGTACAATTCTAAATTATAAAAATTTACCGAATGTTTCAGAATACCCCTTTGTTATTAAAAAAATCCCTAAAAGGAATTCTGTTAAAAAGGGGCTTTTTGTTTCTACGAAGACCAGTGAAGGATTATTAATTGGGGTTGTAGAACGTATTTTAATGCTAAATGAATATTTCTCTGATGCTTTAACCATCCAATCGTATAACTCAAATGAAAACCCGAATATTTTAAAAGGACTTTTTCCAAGTAAGGAATTTGAATTTGCAATAGCTATAACACGATGCCTTGGGATCATTGAGTTTAAGGATGAAAATAAAAAAAAAATTGATAAGATAATAAGAATGACATATCCCGCAACTCCAGGTTCCGATGTTAGTCTTGTTGATGAAATTCTTCTTGACAAATTCTTGGGCTTTAATAAAGAGACTGGGTTGAACTTAGGTAAATTAAAAGTAATGAATTTAGATGCCAAAATTGACATGGATCGACTTTTAAATAAGCATTTTTCAATCCTATCAATCTCTGGAGGAGGTAAGAGTTATTTAACTTCTGTTATAATCGAAGAAATGTTAAATCGAAAAAAAAAATTTAGCACTCCTGCTCTTATCTTAATTGATGTTCACGGTGAATATACTTATTTAAATGAAATACCCCAAATAGAAGAGAAGATAAATATCCAAGATATTTCCTATTTTCAGTTAGCTGTTCCCAAATTAAATGCGTGGAAATTTAAAAAATACCAAGATCAAATCTCATATGTCCAAGTTAGAGAATTATCAAAATATATACGTAGATTGAAGCGAGATGAAGATAAAAAAGGCTTATATTCTCTGGATGATATAATAGAACTCATAGAGAAAGATGAAGAGGGTAATAAAAGTACTAAACAAGCTTTAATGGGATGGTTGTCAGAATTACAAAGGCTGATGATATTTGGTTCTCAAGAAAATCCTAATTTGAAAAATCTTCTTGAGCCTCAAAAATTGACAATCTTTAGTTTTCAAAAGGAAATAAATATCCGAAAAAAACAGATTATTCTTGATTATATTGCCAATCGTCTTTTTTATCTAAGAAGAATGCAGAGAATTCCCCCATTTTTACTAATAATCGAGGAAGCACATCAATTTTGTCCAGAGGCTGCTCATTCCAAAGCATTATCAAAAGGAATTATTGAAACTATAGCAAGAGAGGGAAGAAAATTCATGGCCTGCTTGTGTTTAATCAGTCAAAGACCAAAAAGATTAAGTACTACCGCACTTTCTCAAATGAATTCAAAGTTAATCTTAAATATAAAAAATCCATACGATCTGAAGCATCTTATGGAAAGTTCTGAATCCATTACAAAAGAATCTGCTGATCTTATCTCTAGTCTAGGAGTCGGAGAAATGCTTTTAATGGGGAATGCAACAAATTACCCTGTATTTATAGATGTAAGAGAAAGAATGTATGAACCAGAAACAAAGGAAATAAGCCTTACTCAACAGTGCTTAGAATGGCAAGAAAGGGAAATGAATTAACCCAAATTTTTCATTATTTTTTTCTTGATAACATTATTGTTTTTATTTAAAACAACCATTTTCTTTGTTCTTGAAATCCTGTATAAATATATAATATTCATACTTTCTAACTTTAGAAATATATCTTCTAATATTAGACTATTTATGTAAGGAAATTCTTTTTTGAGTAATTCTTCTAATCTTTTATCAAGGATTTCTCCTTTATTTTTTATTAGGATGTCAATGATTGAGTTTACTACTGGTTTTTGATTCCATCGATAATTATCTACCATAAAATTCACCTTAATTTTTGTTTTTTTTATTATAATATAGGTCTTTATTTAAAGTAAAATTAGAATTATAATTTACTTTATTGATAATTCTTAATTAATGTTTAGAAAAATTAAACGAATAACCCTTCTTCTTTATGCTGTTCGATTCTCCTCTTTCTAAGCTTATCGGCGAAGTTCTCATACCAATTAATGAGTTCGGTACTTATGCTTGGGCTAACCATCTTTTTTGCCTCCTTGAAATGCTCTAATGATACTACTCTTGCTCTGATATTTTCTCGTAATGCGACCATAGCAGCCTCACGGCACCAAGTTTCGATATCTGCACCCGAAAAACCCTCCATCATGGGGGATAAATCATCTAATTCTAAATTGCTTGACAAAGGCATCTTTTCGGTAAAAATTTTCAAGATCTCCATTCTTCCTTCGTCATCTGGAGGTGGAACCATGAGAATTCTATCGATTCTTCCTGGTCTAATTAATGCCGGATCTAAGATGTCGGGTCTATTAGTCGCAGCAATAACAACAATATCCTTCATCACTTCTAAACCATCGAGTTCAGTTAAAAATTGTGAAAGTACTTTTTCTGTCACTCCTGAATCTGAAGTGTGTCTCCCTCTCGTTGGTGCTACTGAGTCAAATTCATCAAAAAAGATAATACAAGGAGAAGCCATCTTCGCTTTTCTAAAAACTTCTCTTATCGCCTTTTCACTCTCTCCAACCCACTTTGATAAAAGTTCTGGACCCTTTATTGAAATGAAGTTTGCTTTACTTTCTGTAGCCACAGCTCTCGCTAACAACGTCTTTCCGCATCCTGGAGGTCCATAGAGCAAAATTCCTTTAGGGGGATTTATACCCATACGTTTAAAGACTTTTGGTTGAGATAAAGGCCATTCTACAGCTTCCACTAACTTTTGTTTGGTTTCTTCTAATCCTCCGACCTCTTTCCAAGGTACATTTGGAATTTCGACAAACACTTCTCGGATTCCAGAAGGTAAAACCTCTTTAAGGGCTTCATCAAAATCATCTCTTGTAACCTCGATTTGTTCTAATAACTCAGGTTCAATAATTTCTGAATCTAAGTTTATTTGAGGAAGATATCTTCGTAAAGCTGACATCGCTGCTTCACGGCAAACTGCTGATATATCTGCTCCCACAAATCCATGAGTTATTTTTGCATATTCTTTTAGTGAGATTTTTTTATCTAAAGGCATATTTCTTGTGTGAATCTGAAAAATTTCATGCCGACCACGTTCATTAGGAACCTTTATTTCTATTTCTCTGTCGAACCTACCAGGTCTTCGAAGGGCAGCATCTAGACTATTAGGTCTATTAGTTGCTCCAATAACGATAACTCTTCCTCGGCTATGCAATCCATCCATTAACGCCAATAATTGTGCCACAACTCTCCTCTCAACCTCTCCAGTCACAGTTTCTCTTTTAGGGGCAATTGCATCTATTTCGTCAATAAAAATGATAGAAGGACTCTTCTCTTCGGCTTCTACAAATATTTTTCTTAATTTTTTTTCTGATTCCCCATAAAATTTACTCATAACTTCAGGACCGTTAATCGAAATAAAATGTGCTTCACTTTCATTTGCTACGGCTTTTGCGAGTAATGTTTTCCCACAACCGGGTGGACCTCTTAATAATACGCCTTTTGGAGGATCAATCCCTAATCGCTTGAATAAAGAAGGATGTCTAAGTGGAAGTTCTACCATTTCTCGAACTCTCTGGATCTCTTTATCAAGACCACCAACATCTTCATAGGTTACGTATACGCCAGTTTTTTCTTCATCTTCTGTGACATGTTCACTTATATTGAGAGTGGTGTCTTGTTTAATGATACAAATCCCTTTAGGTCTCATGCTGATTACTTTAAACGTTATTTCACGGCTGATTCCGATAGAAATGAGGATTATATCATCCAAAGTAATAGGATAATTATTCAGTTTCCTTTTTACAAATGTTTCAAATCGCGGATTTGATCTAATTTTCACACTTGTTGGAGCTAAAACCACATTTTGAGCCTCTGCCGCTTCGACTTTTTCAATTTCCACCGTGTCATCTATACTAGTTCCGGTATTCTTTCTCAATCGGGAATCAATACGAACGATCCCTAATCCATTATCTTGTGGATAACTTGGCCATGCAATACCTGCACTTTGCTTCTTTCCTCTAAGAGCAATAACGTCTCCTGTTTGGATTTCAAGCTCTTCCATGGTTTGAGGATCGATTCTGATTATATTACGTCCGATATCACGCTTCTTTGCTTTCTGGACTCTTAGCGTGACTTTCTCCTCATCTTCAGCATCTATATCAATATCTTCATCTTCTTTATCGTGCTTGTCGTCCCTTGTTGTCATAAGATCTGTTTTTAGAAATAATATTGTTTAATATATAGAAATAATTCGAATGTAAAAATTTTTGTGTTTTTTTCCATAAGTTTTGGAGGTTTTAAAAAAAACTATCCAATGATTTTTGAGTGAAAGAATCATCCATTTTTCTTAAACGATCAAGAGCATTTTCAACTCGCTGTCTTGAAAAATTATGCTCTTCAATTAACAATTCTTCAATTTTATCATAATTTATATTTTTCCATTTAAATTTTGGATAATCCCTTTTTACATCAGGATGTAAAAATAATTGTTTTATCTCTCTTACGATTTCCAAGTCTATATTAATTTCTTTTTTCCCTACTTGTACTTGTTCCTCTAAAATCTTCTCTATTGATCCATATTTTTTAATTAAATCTAAAGCAGTATGCTGACCTACACCTTTTATTCCTGGATGAAAATCTGTTCCAATTAATATTCCCATCTCTATTAATTGCTCTTGAGTGATCTCCAAAAAGTTCAATAATTTTTCTAACTTAATATATTCAATATCTAACTTAACGGTTGTATTTCCTTTCTTTTTACTCCGACTCACGGCGAAATTGCGTATCAACCTTTCTCCTCCAAACAATAACGTATCATAGTCTTGAGACGCACACCCCCAAACATCTCCTTGTTGCACTAAAAAGGCTGATTGTGCCTCACCTTCTGAAGTTGCTTGAAATACGGGAATACCAAGAAATCGTATAAGTTTTTTACTTTCTTCAATCATAGCTGTATTCAGTGAAGAGGTCATCTGAGCATATTTCATAGCTTCTTTCATGTCTCCCTCTTCTCGAGCTTTAATCATTTTTTTCTTTGCCTCTTCTTTTATTTCTCTTCTCTCTTGTATTGTTTCAAGCTTTAATTCAGAGGGATTTCCATCAAACACATAAATAGGTTTTATATTATGTTCTAAGAAGTTTATTGTCCTATAAAATAATCCTGATAAATGTGAAGTTATGTTTCCTTCATAGTCTTTTAAGGGGGTACCATCTCTCTGACGAATAATCGCTAGAAATTGATATATAGTATTAAAAGCATCAATAGCAACACTCCTATTGGTCAATGATTCAATCGAAATAGGCTTTTTTACTTCACTAACCAATTCATTGATTTTTACACCCATTTTTCTCTCACTTTTCTTATCATGATATTATCTACATCTTTTTTATTTAACTGCTCTAAAAAATATTTTTACCCTTTTTTCTTTTTAATAGCCCTTCTTTTCAATTTAGTACCACATATTTCACATTCCTCAAAAAGGTCCTCGGGACCATAGATGAGCTTACAATTTGGACAAAATACTTCCCATTTTACTTTTTTTTTAATTCCCTCACGAAAAAATTGCGAAAAAGGTATTTCTAACTCTAACGCAACATTTTCCATAGAATAATCATCGGTGTAAAGTAAAACGCTCTCATTTGTTTCCTCACTTAGTTCCAAAGCTAAAGCTAAAACCTCTCTATCTGTGAAGGAGAGCGCTTTAAAGTCACCTGTTTCTTTAGCAACTCGCTCAATTTCCTTTATATACTTCATGTCGGGAACCTTAACTATTAATTGACTACTTTCTAAACCTGCATCAATTCTAGTTAAAATATTACGATTTTTATCCTTATAGCGTTTTACATCGATTTCTTTAATTACATTCGGTGTAGTGTAAATTTTTCCTTCAATTAAATTGAAATTGATTCCGCTAAGAAATATATTAGCATCAAAAACTCTTAAAATTGCTTCGTCTTGCTTTTTCATAACTTTATTCTTCAGGTGAATCAGAAGGAGGAATCTTTAATACTCCAATAATTTTTTTTCTTAACCTTCTGAAATAATTACTATATAAATCATCAGAAATGCGGATAAATTTAGCTTTTGATTCAGCTTTTTTTATTCTAATTTTTGTATTAGGTTGGATATTCCTTACTATCTTTTGCCCATCTATTATAATCTTAGCATTCAATCGTGGTCTTAGCAATTTAATTTCAACCACAGCGTCATAAGGTACTATTATTGGTTTTAAACCTGATCGGGCAAAAGCATTTAATGGAGTTATTTGCATAACATCTAAAGTTGGGAAAAGTATAGCCCCCCCGGCACTCAGATTATACGCAGTCGATCCTGTAGATGTACTCACAATTACACCGTCCAAATAACTTCTATTCAAGAATACTCCATTAATTTTAATGGAAACTTGAAGTACCTTTGATGATTTTGAAGATACAATTAAAACCTCATTCAATCCATTATTAAGTCTTATTTCTTCCGAATTCTTTTTTACGACATAGGGTGTTATTTTCGAACATTCTTCAATTAAATACTTATCTTCCAATATCTTTTCAATGTCTCGAAATACTTTTCTTTGGTTGGATTCATCAAGAAAGCCCACCGATCCCACATTAACGCCCATGATTGGTGGAGGGTCCCTCTGAGAAACATTGCTTGCCACTCTTAATAAAGTCCCATCACCTCCTATTGAAAGCAAAGCTTTAAGATTTGAGTTAGTCATTTCAATTAAATTCATGCTATTGGGACTAAATATCTTCGGAGCGATACGCGTTTCTAAAAATACCTCTTCATCCTTTTCAACAAGAAATTCGAAAATCTCCTTAGTTAGATCAATAGCTCTCTTCGAATCCATTCGGCAAGCTAGAGCAAATCCCTTTTTTTCCATGAACTTTAGAACTCAATAATGGTATGTTTAAATATATAATTAAAAAATATAACACGATAAATAAATTCTATTTAATCTTTTTAGAGTAATCAATCGGTTAAAAATGATGATTGATAGATAATGATTTATTTTTATGCTTTATAAATTTCTTATTTATAGGTTCTTGAAACAGATTTTTCCGATTTAAGGCCTCTAGCTAGTGGGACGTAATTCTGAAAGAAAATAGATGACTTTTAAAAATAACGCTAAAATATTAGTGATAAAAAATAAAAGTTTGCTAAAAAGAGATTATAAACTTTATCTATTCATTAAAATTCGATTAATTAAGGTCTTGCCGGCTAATTTCCAGTATTCAACCTTAGCTTCAGCCATTTTAGATGGATTATTTTGTAGTTCTTTGAGTTTTTTTCTTTGCTCCTCATCTTGAGGCCAATTTACATCAAAAGACTCATAAGATTCTAAATCCATAACATTGATTGTTCCCTCTTCAATATAGCTTATCTGGGCATTACCTTTTATAATTTCTGGGACTTCTACCCTTTCTCCGGATGGGACGGTGATACTTCTTTTATTTTCATCAAATACTCCAACACAAGTTATTCTTACTTTCGCGTGACCGTGTTTACCGGACTTACTTCGCTCCGTACTCTTAATTATGCACGGTTCTCCCTCATTCATTATATAGTTTCCTTCTTTTAACTTTTGTACCTCTTCTCGTCTGATTGAAATGATTTCCACACCTTTCTGACTAATTAATTCTTTGTTTAATATTAGTTTTAATTTAAAATTCTTATTGAATTTTATGTTTGATTTAAGTTATTTCTATGATATAATATTTTTAATCTTTATAAAATATCCAGAAATTGATTTAGAATAATCCAATAATCAAGAATGTTCTTTTATAAAGTTCCGCATTATTTCATTTGCACAGCAAGGTTGCTCCATTATAAAAGCATTATCAAAAAATTCTATTTGATAATGCCATCCTTGAAGTTTAGAGAAAAAACCCATGCACGAATACTAGAGTTTCATCTTCTTCCGTACCATCTATCAAATAGTTAATTTGTAAACCATTTTGTTTAAAACTCGGAATTAATAGCACCAAAATAGAATTAAGATATTTGAGTATATAACAATCATTTTAAAGTTCATTTCTTTCAATTCAATATTTTTCCTATATGAGAATTTGTTTCCCTAAAGGTTTAAATAAGATTAATTCTAATATAACTAATAAAATTCTTAAATAAACCAGAATCTAGAAGGTTATAATTTTAAATTGATTGATTAACATGAAATCTAAGTTTAATAAAGTTGTTTTTATTTTTATTTTAGCTTCACTGACTAGCTCATATTTTTTCCTAATTAATTCTTATGAATCCGATCCTAATCTAAACATCAATGAAAATTTACCGTTAGTTTCACAAGAATCCATAACCGTTGACTCACCAACTTCTTTTTCAAATTGGAAGACAGGAGAAAGCTACAATATTGAATGGAATTCAACTGGAACCATCTCATACATCGAAATTGAATTATATCAAAGTAGTAATTTTATTGAAACTATAGCTTCCAGTACATATGATGATGGTTCTTATACATGGACTTTAGGCCATGATCTTGAAGAATCTGATAATTATCGAATAAAGATTACAGATACTTCCAATTCTACGGTTTATGATTATAGTAGTTATTTTACTATAGAAAAGGGGAGAAATATTGAAATAACAACTCCTTCGTCTCTAACAACATGGGAGGCAGGTACATCTCATACTATCTATTGGAATTCCCAAGGAGATGTATCCTATGTAAATATTGAATTGTATGAGGATAATAATTATGAAGGTGAAATTAGTACAAATGAATATAATGATGGCTCATATTCATGGAACATTCCAAAATTGACAACTGAATCGACTAATTACCAAATTAAAATTATTGACAGTTCCTATGATGATATTTTTGATTTTAGCAGCAAATTTACTATCTTAGAATACCGCTCAATAACAATTTCGAGTCCGAGTAGTTCAAGTTCTTTAACAACTGGCTCTTCTATACATATCCGATGGTCCTCAACAGGTGCTATTTCTAATGTCAAAATCTCCCTATACCATAGAAATGGAAGATATCAAAAAACTATTACGTCCCGTACATCGGATGATGGATCTTATAGATGGAATATCCCACATTCTCTAGTAAGTGGTCAATATTATATTATGGTAGAGGATAGTAATGATAGTTCTGTTAGTGATCGCAGTTCTTATTTTCAAATTACCAATGTTGTTCACGTTACTCTCATAATTATTGGTGTTATTGGAGCTATTGGAATAGGAACTTATTTCTTATTCTATATAACTAAAAAGGAGAAGGGGAGAGGTATAAAAGAAGCGATTAAAACAGTTCAAGAATCTTCGGTAGCACAAAGAAAAAATTTGGCATTGAGAGAATCAAAAATAGAAAGAGCGGCTAATATGATTTGGGCACAGAAGAATAAAAGGAAAAAAATAGAATATATCGCACAAAGATTTGCTAAGAAAAGTTAAATTAAAATCTAATTTTATTTTTTTAATTTGTTCTAAGATTCTAAATTTTATAATTGCTATGTTTTACATCTAAATAATAGTTTAAGAAGAAATTAAAAAAATATTGTTAATAATAACCCATTTTTATATTAAAGACTCTTTTTATTTCTGGTTGATTCCTTTTAACCCAATCTTCAACTTTGATCTTTGGAAAATCTTCTTTTTTTAATTTAATTTTTTTTAATGGTTTAAAAAACCAAACGGGAGTCGGTCTATAATAACCACTATGATTATCTCTTTTGTAATATTTACCATCCTCAAAATTCGGCCTCCTCATAATCCGCAGATCCTCTTCTAAGGGCAGATGACAATACTTTCCAAATTTAAATTCATTTAGATATTTATTTGCCCCATAAAGACCACATTTAGTTCTTAGATTGTTATCAATTTCCATAGACACATCTCCCAATCTTTTTTCCCAATCTTCAGATTTTTCATATATTTCTTCTATGATTTCCTCAGCTACGTTAAATATCTTCTTATGATGTTTTTTAAAACAATTCCAACAATGTACGGCGGTATAATAGCCTTTATGTTCATAATTATCATTAATTCGACGTTCCCATTTAGTAGATCTTACATTTATAAAAGAAGGATAAAAATCCCCCACAAATTCCTCCTTTTGACTCCTTAAAATAAGTCCAACTATAATCAAAATCACACCAAAAACGTCAAAAACTATTCCAAAAGTCAGTATTGAGATAGAAAAAACTCCTATTAATGAAACAATTATTCCAATAAAAAGAATCAAGGCTCCAATATTCAACAGATTTTTGGCTCTTTTTTCCTTTTCTGGATCAATTTCATATTCTCCTTCATCAATTTTTCGATTAATATATGGAAAATTCAGATCTGGGATCCAATAAGAGTGTTGAGAACAAAGATTCCTCCCACAATGGTGGCAAATATAATTAGCTTCTCCTTGACAATCCTTTCTTTGATCAAATTCTTCAGTTAGTTCTCTAGTTTTTGGTTCTCCTTTAAGACAATTGATTTGATGTTCATCATCTAATATTTTTTCTGCTCTCTTTTTAATGCTATTAAAGTAAGCGATTTCTTTTTTTTCAATAAGATCTTTCTTTTCAAGTTTTTTCTTAAGATTTTTATTTTGTTTTATTGATTTCTCTATTATCTTTTCGACAACACTGTTTCTCTCCTCTTCTGTCTGAAAATCCGATTTAAGAGTCTCTACTAATTCTTTTTGGGTTTTTTCATCTTTAATAATTTGGGTTATTAAATTTTTCTGTTTATCAATAATATTTAACATATCTAACTCTTTTTTGAAGTTAAACGTATCAGGCATTTTTACCCTCCTTGTCTATAATTTTTTTAGTAATCTTATCAATTCCTTCCATTTCTCTGATATCACCTTCCAATCGAGAAATAAATTCACAAGAACTTTTTAAAATCTGGACATAATTTTCCTTATTCAGAGATTTAGTAAGATTACTCATAGATACGAATATTTCTTGTGAAAAAGTTGGTTTTAGACTTTCTAATTTTTTGTAATTAGCACATTTGCTTGATTTATAAAAAGGTCTCTGAACATTAAAATCAATATGGCTTTTTTCTTCCTTCGATTTTTTTTCTGTTGGACTTTTAAATGTTTGAATCTCTCCAGGATTCCAATTTGTTGACTTGATTTTATCTTTTGCTGATTTTTCGATATCAACGGGAAATCCCATAGGGGTGACATATGTGTATTCTTGAAATACTTGGGGATTATCTGTGTAATATCCAGAAACTTTTATAGAAAACCCATCCATAACTTCTATGATATCTCTATCAATTAAAAAAGAAAAATATTCCCTTTCTCTAACTTTCAAATCTCCTGGAGTCCACTCAATAGTTCCATTTTCCATTAAATATTCCGCATTTTTCTTATTTATAATTAAAGCAGATGGTTGAATTAACTCTCTATAATTGGTTTGAAATTTTATTGAGACCTGTACATTCTCTAGATCAGAAGCAAAGACTTGATTATAAGTTGTATTTGAAATAATCAAATTAACTTTATCAAGTCTACTTCCTCTTAAAAGTGACGCTCCTTTATATTTTTTAGTTTCAAAGTTTACCAAGTCCGAATATATTGAATCCTCTATCTCAATTTTAAGACTTATTGGATGTTCCCATCTAAATTCATCCTCATCCTTAGTAAACATATGAAATTTTATCTGATCATCTTCCATAAATTTCTCTTTAATGTTTTCCCAATCTATATCTATTGATTTTAAAGAAGTGGGAATTGGATTATTTAGAGCTTTATCATAACTAATCTCTGAAATAAGAGGGACTACATACTTATTAATTATTTCTTCACCTTCTTCTGAATTAAACTTGATTTGGTCTTTAAATTCTAAATGGGGGGCAGAGAATAAAATATATCCAAAATTTATAGGGTTATCTTTATGATATTTTATCAAACCATAATTTTCTGGAATTTGAGTATCAGTAATTGGTGTATTAACATAAATTTCCATAAGATCCTTTTTATTGTAAGCTAAATTTTTTATATCTGGATAAATGAAAGCTCTGAGGCCATCCATGGTCTGTTTTTCAGATAATACTCCTCCTTCAATTTTTATTCTCAGTTTGTTTCTTTGTTGAAATAATATCTCAAACTCATCAAAATTGGCTGCAGAACACGCGATTGAGTGTACTAATCCTTTATTATCATCATATTTAGAAGCAGAATCGCCGATAAAAGGAATCAATCTTGTTTTTTCGTCATTAAAATTAACATCAGTCATAACTTGAAATTGTTCATTCGATCTATTTTTTTCATTGGTTTTCCTTTGGTCCTCTGATGGCGTATCTTTAGAATGATCCGCGGCTGACTCCTCAACTAGCTGTTCATGGCAATAAGCACAATATATTGAATCTTCGGGAATTGTAGATCCGCAGCTGGGACAAATTTTTTCGCTCATTAATTATCACTTAAATACTTTAAAATTGAAATTTTTACATTAGGATTTATTTCATTTGAGTTGAAATTTAGTTAAAAAAATAAGATTGGTTATCGTATAAAAATCTTTTGCAATAAGGATTCATTTTAATTTTTATAAACATGGCTCATTTTTGATAGACATTTTAAGATAACTTTTTTTCATTCCAATAATTAAAGCAAAAGCAATGAACGTTAAAACAGTTAACAAGAGATGTATTATTGATGTGTAATGAGGATATTTTTAGATAATTTCATAATCTTGGATTATATTATAAAAGTTAGTTCTTATTCCAGAATTTGTTGGAGTTTATAAAAAAGATCCCTCAGTTAACAATGGTTTCGTTACGCTGAGACCTACTCATAAACTCTTAGTTAAACTAGAAGAAAATCGGTCAGTGATGAACAATTCCCGCTTATCTATACTCATTCAATGTATGTTGCAGGTCTGAGGAGGTATTAATACAAGAAATTAAAGAATTAAAAGATTTTTTCAAGATGGAGGATAAATTAATAAAAGTTTATCGAGGTCTTTATTATGAATATAAAATGAGCTAAAAGAAGATACAGAGTTTTGAATGATCTAATTAAATGATTAAGGAATCATGTTTAATTCTTGATTTTATTTCCCAAGACGAATATTGAGGTTGTTTTTTATCATTTATTTTTTAAATTTGGAAAGATATAATTATTGTGTATAAAATTTAATTTTTTATAGATTTTCATATAGATAATTAAAGATCTTAGAAAATAAGCATAGAAAATCTGTAAGAATATAACAAAAAATTTTATTTTTAGCTAATAATTTATAAAATAAGCAGTAAAAAAGCTGATGACTTATGGTATTAGAGAATTTAGGAAGATCATTAGACAAAGCCATTCGAAGAATTAGGCGATTACCTAAGATAGATAAAGACGCTATAAATGCCTTGATACAAGATTTACAGAGAGCTTTGTTAAGTTCAGATGTGAAAGTAGAACTTGTCTTTGAAATGACGGAAAATATAAAGAAAGAAGCAATGGATACTGAGATTTCAGCTCGAACGCGCCGAAAGGATTATATAATTAAATTGGTCCATGATGAGCTTATTAAAACGTTAGGAGGACAACCAGCTCCTTTGCGAATTAAGCCTGGTAAAAAGAACGTCATCCTTTTAGTTGGTATTCAAGGTTCGGGTAAAACTACTTCGGTTGCAAAACTAGCTCGTTATTATAAGAACAAGGGATTTAAAGTAGCGGCTTTAACGACCGACACTTGGCGTCCTGGTGCGTATGAGCAACTAGTACAGTTGACAAGTCAAGTAGGAGTAAAATGTTACGGCGATCCAAATGAAGATAATGCTCTAAAAATCGCAGTAAAGGAAACAAGACGGGCTTTAGCGGAAGGTAATGATCTATTAATTGTAGATACTGCGGGGAGACATAAACAAGAAACAGAATTAATGAAAGAAATGAAAAAGATTGAAAAGGTATTAAAACCAAATGAAGTGATCTTGGTCATCGATGGCACCCTCGGACAGCAAGCATACTCACAAGCCGAAGAATTTGCTAAAGCTACTAATCTAGGAAGTATTATCGTTACAAAATTAGACGGTACTGCTAAGGGAGGAGGTGCATTATCAGCTTGCGCTGCAACTAATGTTCCTATTCGTTTTATCGGTGTGGGGGAAAAAATTGATGATCTTCAGAAATTTAATCCTTCAGGATTTATAGGATCACTACTCGGAATTCCAAATATAGAAGGATTGGTTGAAAAAGTCCAAGAAGCTGAAGCAATGCCAGACCCTGAAGCAGCCAAAAGAATGATGAGAGGGAAATTTACTCTTGATGATCTTTACAATCAGTTAAAAAATCTTAAGAAAGTGGGCTCATTTAAACAAATTTTAGGCATGATGGGTGCTGGAAATATATCCGATACTATGAAAGAAGGAGCAGAAGAGAATCTGGAAAAATGGGAAGTAGTGCTCAGTTCAATGACTCAATTTGAAAAAGAGAATCCTAAAGTCATTAAAAAAAGCAGAAAAAGACGTATCTCAATAGGAGCAGGCGTGGATTATTCTGTGTTAAACCGGATGCTCGATCAATACAATCAAATGAAAAAAATGATGAAACGGTTCACACAGATGAGAAAGAAGGGGGGTCCAGGAATGCCAGGAATGGGAAAGAAAGCTCAACAGATGATGGACAAGTTAGGTAAGAATTTTTTGAAGGATTGACTGGCATATAGGCTAGATCCAAATTCTCTTGTGGGTTGGCTTTGGGGGTGTAGATTTTTAATCCGTTGATTGTTCCTAATAATTTCAATTTTTACCCTCTTTGGATAATTGAGATATTTTATTTCTGGAAAAGGCAATTTAAACCCAACAGATTTATTTTTCCTTGTTTTAACTCTCTCTTTTCGAATCTGGTACATATTTCAGACTCCTTGCGAATATAATTACAAGTCCTCTCCATATCTTCTTTCAATTAGGGAAATAAGGAAATGTAGAGATAAAAAAAAATAATAATTAGTAAAAAAAATGAGGGTAATAGGATTACTTATCTTTAACTCTTAACCTTCGATCTATGCCAATTAGTGAGATCGGATTGCTCGGGGTCGTGGATGGATAAATCAATATCTCCTTCCAGCTCCTCGATAATGTCGTTCTCAATGAGAGGGGTAAGATAATCCTCTATAAGAAGCTTCTCGTTAATCTCAGCTTCGAATTTCTGCTTTGCGCAAACTATCTTTTTGAAATCCGAATCTTCTAATCTTATGGTGATCTCTTTCATGGTATAAATCTGTATAAAGGAAACTATAAAAAGAAAAAGGAAAAAATAAAGAGGTAAGAAAGTAAGAAAAAATGTAGGAGGAAAACATAATTAATGCGTAAGAGTTGGGAATAAAGTCTTTGAGTGGGGGAAATTGAGATGGGCGATCTGACAGCTTACTTCAAAAGCGATGAAATCCTCTCCCTTAAGGATAAACCGTTCTTTTGGGAGCTCTTGATGGTATAGACTTTAAAATGCTCTGAGAGGGGTTCCTCTTGATAGTAAAATCTTTCTTGGAGGGGAGGCTCTTCGCATACTGTTTGATTTTTTTGCGAATATATTCAGGTAAGAATTTGAGGTCTTGATTATAATACGTGTGAGATTTTGGGGAGTAAATCTTAATTCCGTTGATCATTCCTAATAGTTTCATCCGATTTTTCACTCTCTTTCTGTACTTTTCGCTATACCCATATCTGAAAGGAAATATTTAAAGTCAAATGAATCTTCAGCAATGGGAAACAATTAAATCCTTGGAAAAATCTTATTTCCTAATATATCTTCTAATTCTTTTATTCTTTTCCTAAGATTATATCCTGTAAACCTAAAAAATAGATGAAAGGAAGTAGAAGGTTATAGAAATTTGTCGGAGTGATTCGTATTATATAGGTGATACGAATTGTAAAAGATATGGCAAACCATGAATCGTATTTTGATTGGGAGATGAATCTAAAAAAGGGAAAAGATCGCAAAAAGGAAGGCTCGGGCAGTAAAATGATTGAAGGGTTGGGGTTAAGGCGGTCTGAATTCCATCGGTTTATGAAACAATGGAAGCGAAAACACCTAAAAAGTCTTCCATAAATTCCTTCTTTTTTGAATCTTTTGTTCTTGTATCTTTCTGTAATATTGAAGTTCAATTATAATTCATTTATAGGTCAAGGGTCTCCCGAATTGCTTCTTCGAATCTCAACTTGGCTTGTTCTAAGTCGTGCTGGGATACATCATCAATTCGAAAGATAAAGATTTATTTAGATGGGACTCAAAAGTGACATTATTCCAGTTTTAATAAAGTGAGGAGTTTAAAAAATGCTTATAGATGATCTGAATAAGGAAAACCTAAAAAATCTCTTAGTAAAGAACTGGATGACCCCTGATGGTACAATAGTTTTATAATTACTTTTTGAGTAAAAGTTTAAATCTTAATACCAAAATTGTCTTAAAATCTTTATTAGATAAGAATCTTTATCAAGTAATATTTTTAATTCTTTCTGAACCCAATGGGAGATCCAAGCTTTTTGCTTGATAAACCGCTCGTCCATGAAGATGATGGCTCCCTTATCTTGTGTCTTTCTGATGGGTCTGCCTGACGCTTGGTTTGCCCTCTGCATGGCGGGACTGAGGTATCCGAATAGCCATCCCTTTTTGTTGAATACCTTATCATAATATTTAATTTTAGCGTTGACCGAAGGCGTGGGCATGTGGTAGGGTATTCCGACGATTATGACCGAGTTCATGTAATCTCCGGGATAATCCTCTCCCTCTGAGTTCCTCCCTCCGCAGACACCTAATAGCACGGCTCCTTGTCTTTTAGAAAGAGATTTGTAGTCTTCCAACATTGTGGCATTTTCTGAGGCGGATAATCTTGAATTTTCTACGAATAACTGTTTTCCCGTCTTTCTGATGCGATCTACTAACCCGTTCATCATCAGAGAGTTTAAAATCGAATAGGAGGCGCAAAAGATTCCCGTA
>CAZZIC010000066.1:0-20603 GCA_964653985.1 uncultured archaeon
CCCTTCAGAGATTATATCAAAAGGAATAGAAAAGTTAAAAACCCAAGACGCTCCATTTTTTCACGCTCATCTATTTTATTAAAGTGAGTTTTCGTAAGATCGAAATATAATTCTCCTTCTACTTCAGATTGAGGAGTCTTAATAATAAGATTGAACCCTAGGTCATCAGAGACTAATTTCTTATATCCCGGTAAAATCGCTTTTTTAAATTCTATATTTTTCAGAAGAAAATTTAACCTTCTCCCTTGGCGGAGGGCTCCATAGACGAAAAGATTATTAGAATCTTTTTCCTCATTTTTATGATCTTTATCATCAATAATGGGATTAGAACTCATTGATTCCACCTTAATTCAAAATATCCTTTGTCATATAGCAAAAATTTAAGAATAAAAATAAGATTTTAGGTTATTACTTAAAAGCCAAGCCCACCAAAAAGCCTACGGGTTAAATAATCCGTTTGGTTCATTGTACTCACAAGTTCATCATCTTCTCTGAGGGGTATATTCAATCCTTGAACCTCTAATGTGTTAACAACCTTAACTTTAGTATAATGTGTTATAATTTTATCTTTTTGCTCATAATCCAAGGAATAATCAGAAGATATTGTTCCATTAATAGTATTTCCTCCCGTTACTTTATATCGGTTTCCTCTATCATCGCTTACTATTCTAGATTTATTTAATCGGATTTTTGCAAAATTTCTTCCTTGCTGTCTTAATTGTTCAATTTGTTTCGTCTGAAAGTCTACCTTCATCCCTCTCTGGAGGGGCTTTCTTTGGATTTTTTCCTTTGGAAGATTTAGAATATTTTGCCCTATATATTCTTGATATTTCTTAGTTTCTTCCATCCAACGGGTTATACTCTCTTCTAAGGATTCTTTTTCATTTTTTGATCTCCTTAATGTTGCATTTCTCCCATTCCTTATTGCATTCTCGGTATTTTCTTGATGGTACTCATCAGTCTTAAGATAACCTGATTGATCTAAATAGATGGCATGCAAGGCAGAAGCACAGAAAAGATATCCTAAATCTAAAACATCTTGTGGGTCTTGCTGAACATCAATAATTCTAATCTCAACTCGGTTTCGTGAAGGGGATTCGTCCTTGTCATCCCCAATATTAGTTGATGGACCGCGGGGAGTAATATCCACTAATCTCTGTCCCTTTTGGTTAGCAATTACATCTTTAGCAAATTCATCTTCTCCAGAGCCAATTTTTAAATTATATCTCATCCTACCATAATATCTCCTCCTAATTAGTGCTGGACTCTTATCTGGGACTTCTATCTTTGCGGGACCGTTAGCTTTTAAAACATTGCTTTTTGCTAAACGATTACTGGCAATTTCTTTTTCTTCACCTCTGTAAACGGGAGAATTAGCAGTTAATCCAATAATTTCCGGTAAATAATTCCAAAAATAATTATATACTACTCGTAGGTCATCTGGTTTCATGACATTTCCCTTCTTCATAGCCGAAATATTCAAGTGAGTACCTACTATTGGATGAGGGTCGCTTTGTATAGGATGGAGACTTTGAGCCAAAACTTTCACTCCCAATTGTTCTGCAGCATCTATAAGCAATTTCCTTCCAGATATAACCGCATCCTCCAATTTATCGGGTGATAAAGGGAGTGTCACATATTCAATTTGGGAAGGGTTCGGTTCAGCATCTAAACTCCTGATTTTAACTTTAAGATTCTCTAATCTGTCTCGATCGTTATCTAAAATATCCGCAGCTTCTTGCATCATTTCATCCGCAGCTTCAACTAATGTTCCATCTTCTTTAACGATTAGAAATTCCTCTTCTATACCGCACAGAACGTGATATTGTTCATAAAGATCTTCCACTTCTTTGGTCTTTTCATAAAATATCATATCGTATCATATATTTATTGCTATAACGAGTTATATTAGTAATAAGGAAGGTTATTAAAAAATTTATATTATAAAATTTATAAAAGACGCAAACCAAATACTTTTCTCACTCCCATTCATTAATCGAAATTGTAAACTAATAACCGCAAATCCTAATATAATATTATCGTTTTTATTGAGTTTTACATATTAATTCTAAGCAAAAAATTAAACTTTTAAAATCCTTTTACTATTATAGTATTAATCTGATATTTCAGAATTATAGTTATTGATTAAGAAATATTTAGTGGGCTAAAATACCGTGAAACTTCAAGGATTAATAAGGAAGGAATTTGGAAGGATTAAAGCAGATAAACGAAGTTTATTTCTTCTCTTTTCAATTCCCTTAATCTTAATCGTTATCTTTGGGTTGACCACTGGAGGTACTCCTACAAAGTTTTTTACCGTTGCAATGATAACGAGGGATGATCGTCCTTGCTATGGCAATTTTCCCAATAACTCATCTCAATATGATCAAGTGTTTATTGACATTGTTGAAAATAAGAGTTCTTCTTTCGGAATGTTTACTTTTTATAATGCCTCCACAGATGAGGATTATGATTTTAGTTTAAAAAAATATAGAGGTTGGATGAAGGAAGAATTAATTGACGCTATTCTGGTTCTTCCTCCTAATTTTTCCGAAACCGTAGAAAATGGTAATAATACTCATATAATCTATTTTATAGATGGGTCGGATTCAAAAGCAGTTAATGCCATAGAAGTTTCGCTACAAGGACCAATCAGCACATTTAGAATTCAAGTGGGGATCACCGAAAATTTTACGATGTTTATACCATATTTGGAGTATGAGGTTCCTTTCTGGGAAAGTCAAGTATTAAATTATGCTTTATCTATTATAATTCCGTTGATTATAGTAGGTACTACAATGAACCTATCATGCTTATCAATAGTTTCAGAAGGACCGCTCCCCAGAATGCTCATAACGCCTACCAAAAAAAGAGAAATTGTAATAAGTAAATTTATTGCTAATTTTGTTATTATGGTTTTTCAAGCCATTGAGATTTTTACTGCTGTTGCCTTATTTGGTCTCTATGTACTAGGATCTCTATTCGATTTTTTCATCACTCTAAATTTGATTGGATTAAGTGGTGTAAGCATTGGTTTAATGATCTCTGCGATTAGCAAAACGGAGCAACAAGCAAATCAGCTTTACCTCATGTTTTTTATAATGATAATGATGTTTTCGGGGCAATTTATCAATGTTGATGGATTGCCTTCAGCAATGCAAATTTTCGTAAATATGCTGCCTTTAGGTCATGGAATTCCTTTAGTTATAGAAATTAACTTGAAGGGTTTACCTTTGGACTTAGGGCGAGTTTTAGGTCTTTTAGCAATTTCAGGAGGTGCGCTTATCTTAACATATGTTTTTTACTCAATTAAAAGTATTGAGGTGTAAACCTTGAACGAAACTAAGAAACTCCCTTCTAAAAGGAAAAGAAAAGGTTCGCAACGCTCGAAAGGCTTTACGAGATTCCTATTCAGATTAATTAAGATGATTAAAAAGGAATTTAGGCTCATTAGAACTGACCCTGGGAATTTATTCATCGCTGTACTCTTACCACCTCTTATTATCTTGCTATTTTCTTTTATGGTAAATGAGGGGGGAGAACCCTCTGCGATGAATGTGGTGGTCCTTTCTCATGATTCTAATACATTTATTAATGAGAATGACCTTACTGAAACACATCTTGACAATTATACCATTCCATATGTTAATGCGGTCAATGAATCAAAATATCTAAACCTGAAAAGATTCTATAATACAACTGAGGAAGTTTATGCTATGGAAGAGGCGAGAGGTTTACTCAAGGAAGGAAACATTAGTTGTATAATCGTGATTCCTCTCGAGTTTTCTGAAATGTTAATTTGGGGCTATCCAGGTATTATCGAATGTGTGCCAGACAGTTCTAGTTTTCAAGATATCCAAAATAATCTCAATGCTGTTTATGATTCAATAAAAATATTCACTCAAGCGAATAATTTAACTCCGCAATTCAAGATAAAAGGATATAAGGAATTTGCTATACCTACGGGTTATAATGCAAGGTTTAATAATAGTACAACTTTGATTCTTTCCTTAATGGTCTATGGGATAGCAGTAGTTCTTACTATCTTAGTTGTAGTAAAAGAAAAACCTATTGCGAGATTATTACTTACACCGGTAAAAAGAATTGAACTATTACTTTCAAAATATATAACTTATACGCTTGTACTAATTTTACAAATTACCTTGATTTTGATTACTGCCATATATGGAGGTTTATTTATAAGAGGATCGATGATTGATCTTTTTTTGGCAATCTTTATTATCGGATTTTCGGGAATAAATGTTGGAATGCTTATTTCAAGTGTCTCGAAAACCAAAACTGAGGCAAATCAATTATTTTTTGCCACCTTTATAATCTTTGTTTTATTAAGTGGAATTTTTGTTCCAATTGATTCCATGCCAGATTATCTAAAAAGTGTGGCTTATATTTTACCTTTGACTCACGCTCATCCCCTACTTGAATCAATTTTGACAAAAGGAAGGTCCGTGTTTGGTTTTCATTTTAATACCTTATTAATTATCAGCACAGTACTTATGATTATAGCTTTTATAACCTTTTATAGACGGAGGTATGAGGTATAAAATGAGTACAACCACCGAAAAAAAAGTAATGGTTGATGTACAAGATCTTAATGTAAGTTTTGGAACAAGTCATATAATACATGATGTTTCATTCAAAGTTAGAAAAGGTGAGATTATTGGATTTTTCGGTATTTCTGGAGCTGGTAAGACTACAATTATTAGAGTTCTAACATGCCAAATCAAAAAGAAAAATTGGAATGGAAAAGTAAAAGTAACAGATTTCAATCCCGCAAAAAAAAGAAACCATTCCCAAATCTTATCGAATATAGGTTATGTACCTCAATTAGAGCTCTTAAACTTATATTATGAATTAACCCCTCTCAGAAATGTAGAGATTTTCGCTTCCACATATGGAATGAGAAAAAAGGAGGCAAGAAATAGAGGGAAAGAATTATTTTCAATACTTGATATTCCTGAGGATACATGGAATAATAAGTTAAAATCTTTAAGTGGTGGAGAAAAAAAACGAGTTTCTATGGCATTGGGGATGATAAATATGCCTGAAGTGTTATTTTTAGATGAACCCACCACAGGAGTCGATGCAAACAAGCGATATGATGTGTTAAATTATCTTAAGAAATTAAATCGAGAATTAGGAACTACTATGTTCGTGATTACTCACGATTTGGAGGCTGCTTTAGTCGTAGATAAAAGTGCCATCTTAAGAGAAGGAAAGTTATTGAATTTTGATAAACCAGAAAAATTAATATCCTCTCTCCCTAGTAACGGACAGCTTGTGAGATTCACAATTGACGGATTAGATGAAAGAAGGCTAGAAGTAATAGGAAAATATCAAAATTGTGAGAACGCTTTAAGAGCTGGAAATGATGTAGTAGAAGTGTTTCTGGAAGATCGGGAAAGAGATATTAAAGATTTAGTGTCCTATATGTTACGAAATAATATCAAGATCCAAGCAATGACGAGAGATAGAGCAAACTTTAGAAGGTTCTTTCAACTACGAATCCAAGAGGAAGAAGAAAAAGAGGAACGGGAAAAAGAAGAAAGACGAAGAGAAGAAGCTAACTTGCATGAAAACTCGGAGGAGGTAAACGATTAATCGACGTCAAAAAAGAATTGTAAGGATATCGTTCCTCATCGCGTTTCTGGGATTTGGTCAATTTCTTGCTTTTGTTTTTATAAATACTCCCTTGATTTCTTATATTGAAAAAGATCAAGTAGATAATTATAAAATAACAATGGGTAAATTTGCCCAATCACATCAAAATCCATCGAGCGGATTGTTTTTAGAACCAACGATCGATGCGAATTATGGAGCAATTGATTCAATTAATTTTTCAAGCCCAGAGTACCAATCCTCAAGTTTAATTAATCCTTTACAAAATAATTATTCAAATGGGACTCTAAACTTTTTCTTAGATTATCTTTTTGAAAAACAAAACCCTGATGGGTCTTTTTCTGATGTAGGGGGATTAGGAAATATGTATTCTACCTTCCAAGTAGTTTCCACCATCGATATGCTTAACAGTTCTTACATTAACCCAATCGTACATGAAGAAAAGATTGATAGAATTATCGATTTTGTAAACACCTCTATGGAAAACGATGGATATGGTTTTCGATCAAGTAAATATGCAAATCAGTCCGACATTGTATCCACGTATTGTGCAATCAAACTTGCTAAGCGCTTTAATGCTTATAGCCTTATTGAAAATGAAAATATTACAACTTATTTAAATATATTAAAAAGCCTGGGAGGTGGCAAATACATATACTCATTAATTTCACTTGAAGCCACCGCAGAAAGTAATTATTACGGTATAAGGGCTCATTTAGCATTAAATAATTCTTATTCCGATCTTGAATTAGATGGATTTGATACTTTTTTCAAATCACTTTATAAACCTAATGGGGGTTATTCTAATCGACTCATAGATTACGCAAATGTGGAGTCTACGTATTATTCTCTTTCAACTCTTTTTAAACTTAACCGCATTGTTGATAATCAAAAGAATACCTTTGATTTTCTTTTAAATTGCTCTAATTCTGATGGTGGTTTTGGATTCCGAATCGGTCAAAATTTTACCTCTACCTTTAAAAATGGATGGGCCTCTTTAAATTCATTAAGACTCTTAACTCAGAATGGAACATTAGATTATAATCTGAATGATATAGAAATCTCCTATTACCAATGGTTATCTACAAATCAAGCTAAAAATAGTTTGTTTGGAGAAATCACTTTAGAGAGTAATTACTTGGGGGTACTTTCCTTATATAATTTGGACACTCAAAATTTCATTTATAGCATTAATGAAAAAAATATCTCTAATTACGTAGACAGATGTTATAATGCTTTTGAAGGAGGTTATGCATCGCAACCTGGCAAAAATTCAAGTCTTCTTTCTACTTACTTTGCAATTAAACTCCATCAAATGTTTTATCCTCACCTAAATAAATGGCTAATCGATCCCAATAAAACAATTGAATATGTGGCTGGTCTACAAAATATTGATGGAGGGTTTAAGGTTGGATATGATAGGAACTATACCGCAAGTTTATACGGGTCCTTTCAACAAATAATCTTAAGTTTAATAAATACAAATATTTCAGTTGTTGAAAGTACTTATTGGGCTGTAGCAAGCCTTGATATATTGGATGGATTAGAAACTATTAATAATACAGCACTTTCACGATGGATTGCTGCTGCCCAGAATGCGGATGGAGGTTTTTCCCTCATTCTTGGATTTCATAGCGACACCATATCGACTTATTACGGTTTAGAAATCTTTAAAATACTTAACATACCACCGCTTTCAAAGATGGCTGCGTTAGAATTTTTAATGAAAGCACAAGACGAAGATGGAGGATTCAATGTTATTCCTCTTCTTTCAAGCTTTATGGATACGCCCTCTGTTTTTCTAGCAAGTTATCTCGGTTCGAAAGCGATTTATGATTATCAAAAACAACCCTTGGATATGGAAAATTTGGTAGTTTTTTATGATGATTGTCATAGTGAAAATACAGGAGGGATGGGAGATATTGCAGAATTTGGGGGGGATCTCCGAAATACACCATATGGAATTGATATTCTTAACTTTATAAGATATGATCGAAGTATAGATCCAACCGCCTGGAATCAACTTTTATTAAACCTCGTGCTTATAGAACTCGCTATTTTCGGGGTAATATTTATTTTAAGTATTGCTTCAATATTGAATGAAAAAGTAAGAAAAATCGTAAAAACAAAATTAGGCTTTGGAAATAAATTCAATATTAATTATCTGAAAAAGTTTCCCGCAATTTATTGTGAAAATTTAAACATTTATGCTGGTCGTGAGCTAATCGTCGATTCTGTTTCATTGGAATTAGGACATGGAAAAATCCTAGGTGTTTTGGGGGAAAGTGGTGCGGGGAAATCAACTTTTGTTAAAGCATTATTGGGAATGAGAAAATATAAGGGAATCTGCCAAGTTTATGGAATGGATTCCAAGAAGAATAAAAGGAAGTTTAGACCCTTATATGGCTATGTCCCCCAAGACTTGGGAAAAATATATAATGATTTTACTACAATGGATAATTTAATCTCATTTGGAAAACAATATGGACTAAGTGAGAAAGAAATCGTAAGAAAGGGAAATAGAATTCTTAGAAACCTTGAAATAGAAGATAAAGCGGATGAATTGGTTAAAAATTTATCTGGTGGGCAGAAGCGTCGTGTTAGTATTGCCATAGCCCTAATTCATACTCCTGTATTTTGTATCCTTGATGAGCCCACAAGCGGCTTAGATCCAATAATTAGAGAAAATCTATGGCTTGCTTTGACGAAAATCAACGAAAAATTTAATATGACCTTGATAGTAATTACTCATTATCCAGAAGAATCACGTTTCTGCCATAAGGTTGTAATATTTGGAAGAAATCGTGGGATGATCGATTTTGGAGCCCCCCGAGACCTTTTAAGTTATCTTCCTGGAAATGGTCGTAGTATTGAACTTAGTTTTATTAAACCACAAAACGATGCACTTACACGATTGGAAAACTTGAATGGAATTGATAAAGCATTAGAGAATAGAGCAGGGACAGATTTTACGCTTTTATCGGGCTTGAATCTTACAGAAATTAAGAAAAATATTAAAGATGAATTTGGAGAGGGGATGATGAATACACTCCAACAAACAGATAGCAAAATGGAATCTTTATTCAGATATAAAGCGATGGAGGTGCCAAAAATAGATGAAAAGCTCTAGAGCAGAAGAATTAGAGAAAATTAGACAGAAAACTATTCAAGCTATTCGTTTTTCAAAGCGATATTGGATGATCTTCAAAGAAGGCACCTTTGGGCTCGCTACAATTTTAAATCTAATCTACAAAAAATCATATATAGAAGTTCTGTTTTTTACTAATACAGATGTCTTAAAAAGAGGTGTCCCTCTACTCAAGGTTTATTCTCCAATTGATACTGTAGTAGATTTTGATACCGTCGTGATTGATCCAGATTTTGATGAAGATGGTCTTATTAGTCCAATGAAAATAATTGAGAGGATTAATGAACTTATTGATAAAGAATTTCAGCATCACTTGGAGATTTTAGATAATGAAATAGATTTATTAAATCAAGAGTATGAAAACTATCAAGTCGACGAAATTCCGTATTATCGGGAGATTAGAATCTATTTTCCTGTTTTTTTAATTAAATTCAATATCAATTTTGAAAAATATCCGTTGATCCCTGATTTTGAATTTTCCAAAGATCTTTCTAGAATAATTACTGAAGAAGAGTTTTTACAAAATAGTATTTTCTTGGAATGGGATCAAGAGACTCCACCTCATATAGTTGACATTGTAAAAGAATTAATCGAACGCATTAAAAATCGGTTAAAAGTACCATCTTTATATAAAAATTCCCAGCATATACTTTTTGAAGATGTTTCGATTTCTGAGGAAGTGAGAAATATTACTTTTAAAGCTTTAAGAGGAGAATCTATTGGGATTCACATTGAGAGCAATACTTCAAAATCTGATAAAATGAGAAGAGATCTCTTAAGACTATTTAATATTGTTAAGGGAGATGAAGCAGATTTCTCAGGAAAAATCAAAATTTTGGGGAAATATTTACAATTGCTTTCAAAAGAGGAGGAAAAACGGATTATATTATTACCAGAAGCTTTTGAATCGAAGGTCTATAAAATGCCGGTAAAAAAGGCTATCAAATATGGGATTGCCATAAATCCTACTTGGGAATTTGAAAAAAAAGATTTTGAAGAAAAATTAAAGGAAGCTGGATTGTTACCTATTACCGAAGAGTATGCAACAATTAGTCCAACTGGAAAATTTATAAACTTGATTAAAAAATGGAGAAATAAAAAGAAATTCGTAGATGATATCTTGAACGAATCGAGATTATTTAGCAAAAAGAAAATTGAATTTTCCAAATTACAGCCGTTGGATTATTTGATTTTTTCCATTTCCCGAGCATTATTACAATCTCCCAATCTTATTATGTTTTCTATTCCCCCTGGTCTTTTGGATAGACTTGAATTTGATAAATTTAATGAATTTATTGATAGAATTAAAAGAAAATATCATGTGGTAATAATACTTAATGGACCTAAGGAAATGATCTCTAAATGCGATAAAATTGTGACAATAAAGGAAGAAAGAGTTGATTCGGGAACATATGATCAATTAATTCAAAAGTTACCCCAATCAGGCAAAATCATTTCTATTGAAATGCAAAATCCTTCAGAAAAAGTTATTAATGAAATGTTTAATCTGAATAATATAATTTTCATAGAGGAACGAAAGAACGAAAAGTATAAGTTATTTTTAAAGAAAAGTCCAGATGAGGTAATTCTACAATTAATTGAAATATTGGGTCCATCTTTGTTTCATCTTAAGGTATATAAAGCCTCTCTGGGAGAATACCTTGAATTTTTAGAAAATACAACCAAAATAAGTTAAAAAAATGAAAAAAAATGATTAAAAGTTTATTTATTATTAAATCGAACGGAGTTTTACTGTATTCAAGAAATTTCATGGAGGTTAAATTTGATCATAATATCTTAATAGGTTTTTTTACATCAGTTGCAAACTTTAGTAGAGAAGCATTGGAAAGGATGGTTAAATTTGTAGATTTAGGAAGAGATGAGAAATTAATCCTACATGAGGTACCAGATGAGGAACTATTCAGTGCTGCAATAGTTGGGACAAAAGACAATGATGATTTAGTTCACGAACTTTTGGATAAAACTTTACAAGAGTTTATTGCTGAATTTGGTCCTTATTATAATCCAGAAAAAGTTTATTCAGACCGAATGGATCTCTTGTTAGATGACATTCTCCAAGGAAAAACCTCCTATTCATTAATCAAACGATTTATTGTATCTTGGATAGTTTTAGGTCCACTAGCCGTTATCTTAACATTTGCAGCTATAGCTGGAACAGAATATTTTCTCGGCACATTTTATTCGGGAGAACGATTATTCACTCAAAATGAGATATTTACTCGTTTAATGCCTCAAATGGCAGTCTTTGCATTTATTATATTAATAATTGTATTCGGAATTACAAATTTGTTTTCAGGATACATAACCTTAGATTTAAGGATCGGAATTTTAAATTCTGTGATATACATAATTGTGGTAATAATTTCATATTTTTACTCAGTTCGACCGGTTTTTGGTTTTATAGTCCTTGCCTATTCTCCATTGGTCTTTATGATTTCATTCGGAGCAACCTATATTGGATATAGATTAGCTGTGAAAAATAAATTATTAAAATAACGTCTTTTCATAACCTTGTTAATTTTCTTTATATTAATGGTTCCTTTTTGTTAGATAAATTCAAAAGATTCAAAATCTGAACTTTATAATAAATTCAATTGGAAATATTAGGTTCTTTACAAGAAATTTAAGTTATAAACAAATATAATTTTCATTGACCAAGATTGACCTTGATGATTTAAATAGTTAAATAGGAAAATTCTAAATATCTTACAAAAAAACTTAAGAAATTCCTATAAGGAGTTGGCTAAAAAAGTAAAGTTAGCTCCTAGTTCAAAACATAACCGAGTTCAAAAATTAATAGATAAAGGAGTTATAAAAAAGGAAAATAAAATAGCTGCCCCTCAAAAATGGATTCTGTAGTCAAAAAAGTCTCAAATTATGTTTTTGTCTAATTAGTTGCGACTTCAACTGCCGAGCATGATAATTGTAAGACTTATGGAGGAGAATGAAAAAAATCTGTGAAGATTCATTAACGAGAAAATTAAAATAATTGATAGTGTTAGAAGTAAATTAGATGTCTCAAGCTTTATTGATATATATAAAACAACACATAAAGTAAATCCTTACATCGATGATTAAAGTTTAAAAGTATAAAAAAAAAATAAAAATAATATTATCCTCCAGCCAATGGAGGGAAAATTGCTACTATATCGTTATTTTCTACCTTTGTATGAAGCTTTTGATGAGGGTGACCATTTATGATGATGATCAACTTTGTATCCTCATATGGGATATTGTATTTTTTTAATATTGTTTCCACATTAGTACCTTTAGGAACTGATATTCGCGCTTTCTTTGGGCCGTGTTGCTGAAAATTGGCAAAAAACTTAACTGTTATCCTAATATCTTCGCTGTTATCATTCATCTTCCTCTTCATTAAAATACCACTTATATAAAAGGGCCATATCCTTAGGGAAAAGTGCGACTTTATCCCCATCGTGAACATTTTTTTTGAGTCCTGAATATTGACCATTTACAAATTTATGGCTTACCTCATCGGGGGAAAGATTTAAAATTTCTAAAAGATCGATTATCTTTGAATGTTCGCTTAGTTCTCTATTAATTAATATAGGGATACCAGCACCATGATCATCCACTTTCGCTTTCTCTTTTAAATTACCGTATAATTTTACTTGAACATTCATGATAATACTCTTTTATTGTTCGAAAACTTTATCTAATTCTTCATCTGGAATGTCGAAGACTTCTCCTGAAGGCGGAAGTTTTTCTTCTCTCATAAATTCCGGAAGTCTATCATCTTCTTTGGTGAATCCAGCCTTCTTGTTAAATTCTCTTTCTATCTTAAGGATCGACATACCTATATCCCCGATATCATCAACGGTTAAATCTGTCCCTAAAACTCCATTCACACTTTCGACCATTCCCTCTAATCCTTCTGGAATATCGAGTACTGCAAATGCAGTGAAAAGACAATAACCTGTTGAATCAATGACGGCTGTCGCAGCTTGAAGATTTCGGGAAAGATCGATCTTATCTCGGCTTCGTGGATCTGCCTCTCCACCAACACCCATTACTTCTGTGGCAATAGCATATCCTGCTGTATGATCTGCGCCCATTGGAGTTGTTGCGTATGTTACACCAATACCTTTAATAGCTCTTGGATCATATGCTGGCATGGCTTGATGTTTCACAACTGGGATTCTATATACTCCAAATGCTTTTCCAGTAAATTCAGTACCATTTGCTAAAATTCTCCCTAATGGAGTTTTATCTTTAATTTCATTCATTAGTTCGAGCGCTTTCTCTCCATCGCCAAAATCTAGCAAACCTCCATCCATTGCTACTGCTATTGTATTTCCCGCCTCAATTGTATCCATTCCTAAATTATTGCAAGCACGATTTAACTCTCCGATTATATCTAAGTCGTAAATTCCGCAATTTGGACCTAATGCCCAAACACTTTCATATTCCAATACTCCTACAGGATCTTCTCCATTTTCTTTAGTCCAAACTTCTGAGCATTGCATAATACAACCCGGATGGCAAGCATGCGGTCTTTTTCCTCCTCTCCTCTTAACTTCTTCAGCCTTTGCTTCTCCAGAAACCTTTGCAGCTTCTTCAGCTTGACCCGTCTCAAAATTACATTGAGGTAAACCTTGCGCCTCATTAATAACATTAATAAGAACACTTGTTCCATAACTATTTAAAGCTCCATGGGGTTTTGTTACATCATGAGAGGTCAGAGCTTGTGAAAGCTTTTTCGTTCCCTTTTTAAATACTTCTTCATCTGCAAGTTGTACACCTGGGGCTCCAGTCTCGTCAACAACGATAAATTTTAATTTCTTTGATGCCATTACTGCTCCAAGGCCTCCTCTGCCAGAATATCTGCTTGGTAAACCTTCTGGGTCATTAAATGCGATACCAGTATTAGAGGCTAACATTTCTGCAGCAATTCCTACTCCCGCAATACCTACATGTTCCCCGTATTCTTCAAACATCTCTTTATAGACTTCATATAATCCTCGATTTACATACTTATCTGCTTTTACTAATGCGGCGTTATCTTGACTTATATTAAGCGTATAATAATTATTTCCTTCACTCTTACCTTCAATAATAACCGCAGCAATATGCATTCTTCCCAACATTTGACCGAATTTCGTTCCCGCGTTCGCCTCTTTTATTCCCCCTGTCAAGGGAGATTTTCCTCCTACTGAAATACGTCCTGAGCTTGGAGCTTTTGTTCCCGTTACAATTCCCGGAGCAAAAACAAGCTTATTATGAGGTCCTAAAGGGTTACAAGTTGGTTCTACCTCCTCTGAAACTATAGTTGATGTTAATCCCCGTCCTCCTAATGCGCTGTATTTTTCTGGAAAGTCTTCAAACTTCACCGTTTTATCCGACATGTTAACTCTTAACATTCTTTTAACCATTTTATTCATCCTCTTATTGTTTTATGATTTAATTATTTGAAACTAATTCTTACAATATAAAAACATTATCATTATATTTAAGAATTCATTATGTATGAGCATATATTTCGAACTAAGGACACCTTGAGCGACATCCTTTTACGAAGATGTTAAATAAAGAAAAAAAAATTACTTGGATTTTTTACTAAAATTGTAAGAAATGATCCCAACCAATCCAAGCGCAGTAAATACTGAGATCCATTCAATAACAGCGAAGCTATTATTTGTAAATAGTACTATAGCATCAAAGATAATGATTACCCATCCATAAATTGGAACATACTTATCAAATCCTAATCTCCAAGTAATGACACCAGCAAGGATCTTTACCAAAAGCATTAACACGAAAAATAGAATTGTCCAAAAATGATGTATATCTCCCCAATCTTCAAAAAACACTCCAATCATAATCAAGGAAAAAGAACTTAAGAATCCTACGGCAATAGTGGCATCAATAAGCCTTATATTTGTTTTTTCCTCCTCGAGTTTTCTCAATTTCATAAATCCTATGAAAAATGGAAATAAAAGAAGTCCAGTTATAATACACCCCAAATTATACCAGATCGCTCCTGGATTAAACTGAGAGGGACCGGTAAAAAGTTCCAAAGTTTCAGGATCCCACACTGGGCTTCCATCGGCAGGCACTTGAATCCTTCCGAGATCGGAAAGCCAATGATTCAATGGTGTTGCTGGGTTAGGAAATAATATCCAAGCTATTAATGTAAAAAGAACATAGGAGAGGATGGTTAAAAATCCCGCGATACTACTAATTTTTAGCTTCATATTAAGCTCTTCTTTCAAATCATTCATATAATCTTAAAATCCTTATTCTGAATTATTAATTAATTTTACTTTTCTAACTATAAAAAATTTATCTAGACTATGAAGATATTACTATAATCCTAATAATTACATTCAAGGACAAATTCGTAATAAAGGTAAAAATGAGTATAAATCTTGAGAAAATAAGTAAAACTTAAAAATAGCAGCCCCGGAGGGAATTGAACCCTCGGTCTTCGCCTTAGGAGGGCGCTGCCTTATCCAGACTAGGCCACGGGGCTTTATTTTGTTTTAGTAATTAGTAAAAAGTATTATAACATAAAAAGTTAGCCTCATCCTTAAACAGAGTAGATTACAAGTTTAAAACGGTTCTGTAATATGCTATACCACAAGATTTACAAAAGTACATTCCTTCAATTTCAAGTGCCTCTTCCTTTTTGACTAATTTTTGACAATTAGAGACAGAGCAAGGTACTAATTCTTGACTTTCATTTTTTTTGTTCATGAATTTGTGAAATTTATATGTCGATTAAGCTATTAAATAATAAATAATCAAAAGGTTTTAATTATTTTTTGAGTTTTTAATATTATAATATTTTTTAAAAATTTACTTTAGTGGTTTAAGCATATGGAAAGAAGACAACAATATAGAAATTCACAACGGCCTATCGATTATTTGCGTAATAGCATCGATAAAGTAATTCTTATCAAAGTAAAGCGCAATAGACTCTTTAGAGGTCAGTTAAGTGGCTTCGACGAGCATTTAAACTTGTTTCTTGAAGGAACGAGTCAAATTTTTGAATATCAAGATGAGGATGGAAACATAAAGGAAGAACGAGAACAGTTAGGCTCTATTATCATTCGTGGAGATAACGTGATATTTGTTAATCTCGCTTCCTAATTTCACAAGATTTAATTAAAACGTCAAAAGTTTCTAAGATCCATATCTTTAGTTCATTGAATTTTGTTAAAATCCAAATTGGGATAGTTCAATCTAAAGATTGCTTTTAGAAATTTGTTTGAAATCTCATCTAATTCAAAGAACTCTTAAGCTTAGTTAAAGATAATTAAGTTCTTTTATCCTTATAACCAACCCTCATCAATTTGAATCTCAGATATAATTCATTTTAAGCTTTATTCATAACTAGATTGAATTATCTTGAATCCAAATAATTAATGAAGATGAAATTACTATAAAATATGATATTATTTTAAATAAAAGTGATGATACGTGAAAATTTTATTAATTCATTCAGATGGAGTGGAAGTAGAAAAACAACAAGAAGCCACCACAAATCCTCAAGAATTTGAAGAGAAAGAAATTAAAATGGACGGATTAGTTTTAGTGGCTTACGTCTCCGTTGAAGATCAAGACACTTATGATACAGATTTAATTAGTAAGCAAGGTGCAGATGTAATTGAAGAGGCAATTTTGCAAATTTCCCAATTTCCCGAAAAAGTAAGGAAAAATAATGAACTCATTAGAGAACATAACCGAAAAGTTGAAGAAGGGGAGATTAAAGGGAATAAAAGGAGTCTAAAGCAATTAGTTAAGGATAGAAGCCTTTATCAAGTTGATAAAGTGTTGGTATATCCTTGGGCGCATTTAAGTAAATTCCTAAGTAATGACCCTGAGGCAATGGATGTGTGTCCGAAAATTGCTGAGAAATTAGAAGCACGAGGTATAGAAGCTGCCTATTCTCCATTTGGCTGGTATAAATCTTTCAAAGTGAATTGTATAGGTCATGAACTTGCTGAAATGTATAGAGATGTAAAACTATATATTCAGCCGGAAGAACATTTGGAAAGTGCGCAATTTAAAGTTTTGACTCCAGATAGGGAGGAAATCGATATAGAATTTGACGATGATCATAACCCCAAACCTATTTCGGAGATAGAAAATGAAGACTTTCATTTATTTTTAAAAAGTGAACTTGGAGGTAGACGGATCGATAAAGGTGAGGAACCTGCTCACATAAAAATCATGAAAGAATTTGAATTGGTAGACTTTGACCCAAACACCGATGCTGGGAACCTAAGATGGTATACAAAGGGTATGGTAATGAAGAACTTAATTAAACGATACTTAGAAGATCGTTTAATTGACTTTGGTGCTATTCTACTGGATACTCCTATAATGTACACAGTTAAAAATAAAAAATTAACAGCCCAAACAGCTCGATTTCCAGCTAGAACATATTGGGTAGAATCAGGAAAAGATAGATACTTACTTCGTTTTGCGGGAGATTTTTTACAATTTGACTTGTTTAGCCAGATGAATTTACGACCTGAATATTTTCCCCTAAGAGTATATGAATGGGAACAATACGATTTTAGAAGAGAACAAGAAGGAGAACTTACAGGTTTAAGAAGATTAAGAGGTTTTGTTATGCCCGATTTTCATACTTTATGTAAAGATTTAGATTCTTCGGTTCAGGAATTCAGAAAACAATATGATTTAGATAAAAACCTAATGGAGGAACTCGGATTAGAATCTTTTATTATCTTTAGGACGACCCAAGACTTTTTCAAAGAAAACAAGGAATGGATTTTTGATTTAATTGAAGAAGAAAATCAACCCGCTCTATTGGAATTATGGGAAGATAGATACTATTATTTTGTCCTAAAATTTGAGCGAGCAGTGCTTTCTTCCCAAAATAAAAGTGCCACTTTAGCGACTATTCAAATAGATGTGGAAAGTTCCTTAGAGTATATTGAACAGGATGGTAAAAAACGTCCAAAATATAACATTTATTTTACAGATGAGGACGGTAATAAAAAATATCCTATCATTTTACATAACGCCCCAGCAGGAGGACTTGAGAGAATTATATGGGGTTTGATTGAAGGAGCAGATAGAAAGATTGAAGAAGTTGTTCCTGGATTTAAAACTTGGTTATCTCCAGTTCAAGTAAGAATTCTGACAATAAGTGAGGAACAAGATGGTTATGCGGAAGAATTACTTGAAAAGATCACTAAAGGGGGATATCGAGTAGATTATGATGATAGAGATGAAAGCTTAGGGAAGAGAATTCGGAGAGCGGAAGTTGATTGGATCCCTTATACTATAATAATCGGTGGGAAGGAAGAAGAGAATAATACAATATCTATTCGGAAGAGATTAATTAATGAATCCTTTGAATCGAAGAAAAATACTTCTAAACAGATCAATAACATACAGTTAGAAGAACTATTTGAAATGTTAGATAAAGAAACCAGAGGATTTCCCCAATATAAACTTCCTAAACCCTTCAGACGATTTTCTACGAAAGTTCATTTTAGAAAATAGAACTTTCCCTTATTTTTCTCATTTTCCCATTTTCTTATCTCATTTTTATTCAACCTAATAAACTCTAATCTCCATAAAATTCTCATAGATTTTTGTTGGATATATCATTAATTAAATTAAGAACTTTCTTTAGACAGTAATTTTACTAAGATAATAATAAAATTTAATCCACATTTAAATTGGAGTGATATCTGCTATGCCAACTTCAGAAAAAGAGAAAAGAAATATCAGGCTTGTAAATCCAAATTTAGGACATCCTCTCTTATTAGATATTAAGAATTATAAAGAAGATCAAAAAATCAAATTCTCTATTCTAATTGTTAGCAACTTCGAAAAGAATAGTGAGATTTATAAACATATTGAGGAAAGGGTATCAATCGTTCCAATTTACGAATATAAATGGTACCTTGACAAAATAATTGAAGATAAAATCAGCGAAAAAAAGAAAGAAAGAGGCTTCTTTCAAAAAATTAAGTATTTCTTTTCTAAGAAAATAAAAGTGGCAGAGATAAAGCTTTCTGATGAGGATATTAATGATCTCTTAAAATCTAAGTTTGAAAAGCTTGAGCCTATTTATGGGAGAACATTTTTTAACAGAGATCTTAATGCTCTAAGAGGAAATATTATCCCTCTTGACATTTTAAAAATCTCTGATGTAGCAATATCAAAAATGAATCATCTCTCTTATTTGAATGATGAGTATTGTAAACCTTTAAAGTATTTAATGAAAAATGAAGTCTTTGGGAAATTAAAAAACTTCTTTAAAGTGGAACTTGAGTTTGAAATCCCCTCACAGATAAATGAATATTTAGGGATAAGAGATTTTACAATGTTCGATATTGTTCTGGATTGTAATTCTCAAGTTCAAATCAATTACCATTCCCTTGTTCTGTATGATAAAGATTGGAATAATCTGTCTTTTATCCAAGCTACAGATTTACATTTGGCCGAAAGGAATGATAAAGTTTACGGAATCATTAAAGATTGGTATAATCTGCTTACTCCTAAATCTTCCAAGGCCAAGAACAAATCTCAAACAGAAAAGCCCTCTGATTCAAAAGACATAAACTTAGAATCATTTGAAAGCCGTTTTAACAATCCTAATAATAATTATCGTTCTTTTATCAAAGTAGCGAATAACTTGGTAAAGGAAAATGGATTAGATTTCATAGTAATTACCGGAGATATTGTAGATTTTACTCTTTTAAGTAAATTACCTAAGGACTTAAGGGAAGTTTTAGATTTCGATTATTCCCATAGTAATTGGAAGATTTTTAAACGAATCTCATTGAATATTCCACAAAAACACAGACCAGGGATGATCTCAAGTGAGGAAATTTTATGTCCCATGTTTACCATTCCCGGTAATCATGATTATCGTCCCTTTCATTACGATCTTAGATGGGGGGGTATCCATAAAAAAATAGGACTAAAACTCGAAGAAGCACTTGTTTTAAATGATAAATTACTCGCCTTGCCGATAAGCGCAATTACAAAAAATGAACGGGCATTAAGAGCCTATTGGTCGGAAATTAATCCTTCATTAAATTACACATTTAGATTAGGGAATAATATCTTTATTTTTCTTAACACGGGATCTGACTCTTTTTCAAATTTGAAAGATCTTTTAACTGGAAAGCCATCTTTGACGGGTCTTTTTAAAAAACAGATAAAGTATCTGGAGAATATTATTAATTACAAGATTAAGAAGGAAGACAATGTGTTTCTGTTATTACATGGTCCTCCTATTAATACTTCAAAAACGATGGGGTTATTTAAAAAGATAGAAAAAACATTTAAAAAAGATTTGAAGATTAAGATCGAAGAGTTTAAAGAATCTGTATTAGAAAAGCTTGGAAAAACAAAAGAAAATGCTAGAATCGATGATAAATTTAATGTGAAGTATGGGACAGTTTCTCAAAATTGGAATCGGTTGGTAAAATTTTGTAAAGATTATACCATTCTTACTTTAGCGGGTCATACACATGAGCTGAAAGAATTTAGGCTAAGCACCCCAAAGGAAAAATCGAGTGTGTTCGATGCTCCACCTTTTAATCTCAGGAAAATTGAAAATCCCGCGTCAGTTTATTATGATCTCTATTCGGAGAAGTATCAAGATTCAAAAAGTATCTATCAGTATAAACCCTTTACCGTTCAAACTCCTGCTCTTGGACTCGGTGCGTATAATGATCCAGAATTAGCTGGTGCTTATAGAAAAATGATAATAAAAGAAGGTAAATTGAGGTCATTTGGGATAGAATTTATTGATAGTAAATCTAAAAATCGTCTTTTATAA
>CAZZIC010000067.1:0-20467 GCA_964653985.1 uncultured archaeon
CAAGAAAAAGGGATATATGCTTTTTACCGAATACGTAGAGTTTAAAAAAGATTTTAGGTTTGCCTCGGAGTTTCATTCATTCACAAATAAGACCGCTAAGCTATGGAATCGAGCAAATTTTCCCGCAAGAAGCCGTTATTTTTTCCATTTAGCCCCAGAGAAATTGGATTACAAGATGTTAGCGAAAGCCTTTTACCGATCTTCTGTGAAGGATAAATTCAGCGGTTGGTTAGATTTTTACGAGAATTATAAAAATTACGAAGAGCATTATAAAGACAAAGTAAATCAGCCAAAAGGGAAGCAAGAATATTACAACGCATATAGTAGGGATGGAGATCGCACCCCGAGATACAAAAAAGAACTGGATTCGATTGACGAGATCTACACCAAAGAATTTAGGGAATTGGAAAGAAAGGAATTGAGAGAACAAAGTTTTGAGATCAGTAAGGAGAAAGAAAAGTCTGAAAAAGAGAAAAATATTGATAAAAAAATAGTCAATAGATACTTAAATTATAATAATGATTTTGCGGAGATGATGAAATATACCGATGAATATAAAGCACTGCCCGCCCAGACCGCCCAGCAAACATTAATGCTCCTCCATCAAGCGTGGGAGAATTACTGGGTTTTAAAGAAAGACTACAATTGGAAGCGAAAAAAATACGGGATAAATTCTGAAGAATGCCCTCCCCATCCTGGTCTCCCTAAGTATAAGGATTCAGATGGAGAAATGGTGGCTATAATTCCGACAGCGGGAATGTTTCAAATTAATAAATCCAAAGATGGGGCGATATATAGAAATTCTTACACGGATCATTTCATAGACACCCTATACACTTCTGAATATAAATCGCACTTTTCAGCCACCGCTGAGATTAAATTCCCGAAAAAGACGGGTCTCCCCCCAATACGCTTCAGAATCCCCTTCTTCAAAACCTATCAAGATCTTCATAATTTTAAAGCTTTAGAACATAAAGAACAGATAAAATTCTTGAGAAACAGAATTCAACAAATACGGATAGTTCCAAAATCTTGGGGGTATAAAGCAGAATTAGTGTATAAAGTTCCGTTAGAAGAACTTGATTTAGAAAAGAAAAAGGCACGATTTGCTCTCAAACGTGCCGGCGCAATCGATTTGGGAGTGAATATCCTAGCCGCTATTGCCAACAACTTTGGAGAGAATCCAATCCTAATCTACGGCAATAGGGTTAAGGAAATTAACTTTCGAGCAAATCGGTTTTATAACAAATTAAAAAGCGCGATTGTTCTTATGAAAAACGAAGAAAAATTAACTTGGGGAAAGATTAATAAGATTTTAGACTTCCTTCCAGATGATCTTAAAAAGATTCTTGAATATAAGAAGAAGACCGTAACCAAAAGCTACGATATGATCCAAGAAGTGAAGAGACTTCAAAAACAAGTCGCTAGAAAACGGCATAACCGCCTTGAAAATGAACTCCACCGAGTCGCCAACCGTATCCGCGATTATTTTGTGGAACATAGGGTCGGAATAGTGGCAATAGGGCGCCCAAAGGGATGGAAGAAGGACATCAAGAAGAGAATCCATAAAAAAGCGCTAGAGAAATTCAACAGAAAATTCCAGAAGATCCCCTTCGACAATTTTCTCAATAAACTATGGTATAAATTAGCAAAAGAAGGAATCAAAGTCGTGACTGGTCCAGAAAATTATACCTCTAAATGTTCCTTTTTAGACCAAGAGAAAATTAAAAAACACAAAGCGTATCTTGGTGTCCGCGGTCCGTCGATGAAAGGTAGGGGTAAAGACGGTATCGGAACAAAAAGCTACAACGTACGTGGGCTGTTTAAATCCAAAAAATATGGATACATCCATTCCGATGTAAACGGAGCGTTCAATATCGGCAGATTACTCCTTCCCAGTTATTTTTCCAACATTCCCAGAAACGATATGAAATTGTCCTCAATCGGTAAGTTTAGATATGATAAATCTTTATATGCAGTGTCCTCGCCCAATAGCCCGTAAGGGTTTGCAGTGGCAGTAGAGATGTACCACTCTTTAAAAGGGTATAAAATCATGCTTATTTGTGAGAATTATATACATCTTAATAAATTAATAAAAAATTAATAAATCATGCTTATTTATAAAAAATATATTAACTTAATAAAACAGCAGTGCGTCAAATGAAGTCTGGATATAAATACTTAAAAGAAACATTCGAAAAACACGAGCGAGGCTATGATAGTCCTCAATGGAAGAGAGGGATTAAATTTCGAAAGGGAAAATCAATACAAAGAATTGATAAGCCAACTAAGCTTCATAGAGCAAGAACGCTAGGATATAAAGCCAAACCCGGATATATCGTTGTTAGAGCCAGAATACGAAAAGGGGGCTCTCGTAAAGTAAGACCTAAACAAGGAAGAAAACCAAGAGCGATTGGTGTTACTAGATTTACCCCAAAAAAGAATCTTAGATGGATAGCAGAAGAAAGAGTTCATAGAAAACATCCAAATATGGAGGTTTTAAATAGCTATAAAGTTTATGGAGATGGAAAAAGCTGGTATTATGAAACCATCTTAGTTGATCCAAATCATCCTGCTATTAAATCTGATCCTAAAATAAACTGGATATGCGATCCTTCAAACCGTAATAGAGTTAAGAGAGGATTAACTGCTGCGGGTAAAAAAGCACGTGGACTCTATAAAAAGGGTTGGGGATCGGAAAAAAATCGTCCTAGTATTCGATCGAATAAAGGACGTGGGAAATAACATTTTCTCTTTTTTTAAAATCACTTTTTTGCTTTCTATCTTGAGTCAAAAAGACACTTTTTCATTCTTGTAAAAGTTCACCTTTTTCTTCAAATATCTATATTAATCTAAAAAATATATTTTATACTATCAGCAAATTTATGTGATATTATGAAAGATATTGAACCTAAAATATTAAGTAAAGAGGTTTTAAAGAGAATATCCTCTGGTGTAAATGGAGAGGAAATATTAGAATTCAAAAAACATTCCTTAAACAATTTTGTAGAACCATTAACTTTAATTGAAGCTAAAGAACCCGGATCACCTTGGGTTAGGGTGCAGGATGAAGAAGGAATTATTAAAGAGATCTTAGATTGTACTTCAATGAATTGGACTCTTGCGTTGGGGTTTGCACATCCTGATGTGAACTATGCCGCAGTGGAACAGATGAGGAGACTGACTCATGTTAGATATAACAGTTTAACTCCTTCAAGAGCAAAATTATGTAATAAATTGGCAAATTTAGCTCCCGGTAAGTTAAAAGGAGGCAAAGTTGCTATAAATAATGAAGGTGGAGGGTTAGCAAATGAAGCGGCCATGAAGCTCGCTATGATAGCATCTCGAGGTGCTGATCATTTTGGAACTTTTTGGCATGGATATCATGGATCTTCTTTGGTTACTGCAACTCTTTCTCAACCATTACATGCTGTAACTAGGTTTGATCCGTTCGCAACGGGTCATTTTACAAGGATGCCTTTTCCGTATTGTTATCGCTGTATGTGGAATTTTAAAAATGGGCTTTATGGAGAAAAGGATCCGGCTTGTGATCTAGAATGTTTTCAAGTTGTTGAAAAATACTTAAAAGGTATGGCCCCAAAGAAGATGGCAGGTGTGATTTTAGAACCCATTCAAGGTGCAGGAGGGCACATTCCAGCCCCTCCAAAATGGTTAAAACGATTAAAGGACGTATGTAAGGAAGAAAAAATATATTTAATCTATGATGAGTGTCAAACATGTATGTGGAGAACTGGGAAATATTTTACCATAACCGAGAGATATGAAAAAGAACGCGGAATAGATGTTTCACCCGATATGATGACTTTCACAAAGGCGCTTGGCGGAGGCTTCCCGCTCGGTGCGCTGATTGCAAGCCCCAAGATGAGAAAAACCTTTACTCCCACAGAGGAACATACTACTTTTAGTTCCTACCCCTTAGGTATGACTACGGGTCTAGCTGCGATTAAGGTCATAGAAGAAGCAAACTTAGGAGAAAACTGCGAAAAGATGGGGAATATAATTACAAAAAGACTTAAAGAAATGCAAGAGGAATATGATGTTATTGGGGATATTAGAGGCCCTGGATTGTTTATTGGTGTTGAAATGGTTAAGGATCGAGAAACCAGAGAGCCTTTCACGGAATTGGTGGAAGAAATGGTTCTTTTAGCACCAGAGTATAATTTATATTTAGGAGAAAGTATGCCAATCTTATCTGCTAGAGGAGAGCTTTTAATGAGAAATCTTATCAAAATCAAACCCCCATTGGTAATCACAGAAAAAGATACCGAAGTAATTTTACAAAACTTTGAAAAGATTTTAAAAGAATCCTTGAAAAAAGTTAATGAATAATGGCTCTTTTTAAAAAAAACCGAGAAATGAAAAAAAGAATTTTTTTTTTTAAATTTTATTAATTGAGATGGTCATTCCGCCATCAAGAACAATATTTTGTCCAGTTATGTAATTTGAGGCAGGTGAGACTAGAAATAGAGCAATGTCTGCAACTTCTTCTGACTCTCCAATTCGATCTATTGGTAATTTTACATTTCTCATATCTAAGAACTTTCTTATTAACTCAGGATCATTATTATAAATTGGAGTCAGAAAAACACCTGGAGATATGGCATTAACAGTAATATCTTTCTCTCCTAATTCCAAGGCCCATAATTTAGTGAAAGCTAGAACGGTAGCTTTACTTGCACTATATATCCCAATGTAAGGATTAATCCCATTATCTGTACCGGCACACGAGGCAATATTTATAATTCGCCCTCTCAATGGCTCAAATTGTTTTTGTCTCTTCATATTTCTATGAAAGGCTTTTGTCATATTCCACATGCCTTTAACATTTACGTTCATGACTTTATCATATACATCTTCTGGAGCGGATAATGATTTATATAATCCACCATCTATTCCCGCATTATTTATCAAGACATATACGTTATCAAACTCTTGAAATACTTGCTTTTTCATTTTTTTGACAGCTTCAAAATTAGAGATATCCTCAACAAGAGTTAAAATTTCAACATCATAAGAATCTAAGATAAGTTTCTTGGATTCTTCTAAAGTTTTTCCATTGATATCATTTAATACGAGGTTAGCACCGTACTCTGCATACTTGAATGCCATCTTACGACCAAAACCTCCTCCCGCACCTGTGATTAATGCTACTTTATCCTTTAAAAAACCTTTTTTGTACATATTTTATCATCTTATCCTTTTTAATTAAGATTTGATTAGATCATCAAATTATTTTATTTTCAGTCCTTATTTTAATAAAAAAATGGTAAAAATTTATTTGCCAAATAATCCTTTGCTTTTCTTATAAAGCCCAATTATTTTCATTGCAGGAGGTGTTTCAAATGCGACATCAACATCGATCACTGCGGGTTTTTTGGATTCTAGAGCTCTTTGCAAGGCCGGTTTAATATCTTCAGGGTCAGTGACTTTTTCTCCGTAACACCCGAATCCTTTGGCTATTTCAGCATAATTGGTTGGTGGTAATTCCGTATCACAATATCTTTTTGCAAGATTCATCTTCTGATTACTTTTAATCATACCCCAAGCACAGTTATTCGCAATTACAATTATTACTGGTAATTCTAATCTTACAGCTGTTTCTAACTCTTGAACATTAAACATAAAACTTCCATCACCAGTAAGACATATTGCCGGTTCCTTTTTTGCCATAGCAGCTCCAATTGCATGAGGAATCCCAGTTCCAAGATGCCCCATTGAGATTGGATAGTAAATAGATCGGGGAGGTCGATAGAAATTACTTATAAGACCAAAGGTAAACACTGCGATATCTCCTCCGTCTAATACAAATTGAGTTTTAGGACTAAGAAAATCTAATACCTCATATGATAATCTTTGTGGTTTCATAGGAGATTTTTTAGATTTCAAAAGCTTTTGAATTGCTCTTTTATCTGCTTTTTTAAGATCTTGTAAATATTCATTCCATTTGGTCCACTCAAGGATTTTCTCCTTTGGTAGAGACTTTTCCATCTCATTTAGCAACTGATTTAGAACTGCTTTGACATCTCCAATAATACTTACTTCTACAGGTCTATTTTTGCCAATTTCTTCTGGATCGATGTCTACTTGTACTACTTTCTGTTTTTGATTCCAAATCGGTGGTGCCCCATAAAGGAGTGTATAATCCCATTTGGCGCCAAAAGAAAATACTACATCTGCCTCCGAAGCTGCGGTCCTAAATGCATTTGCGGTTAGGTAAGACCCCATATAAGTTTTTTCGTTAATTGATATTGAGCCAATTCCGTTTATGGTTGTTCCCGCCGGAATCATATATGTGGTAGAGATTTTCTTTAGATCTTCAGATGCTTCTGCTGCTATAGTTCCTCCTCCAGCGATGAATAATGGTTTTTTTGCAGACTTGAGAAGTTCAATTGCTTCTTTTATTACCTCATCATTTCCTTTAGGACGATGAGTTGGACGGTATTCTTTAGGCTCTCTAATCTTTTTTACATCTTCTTCATTGGCACTCCGAACTAAGGCGGTTTCCCTTAATTCAAGAAAAACGGGTCTTCTTCTTCCCGACGTTGCAATTTTAATGGCTTTTTGAATGGCTTCTGGAATTTCATATGGTTCTTCAACCGATATCTGAGCTTTTGTTATTGGTTTCATCATAGATACTTGATCTAAGCCGCCTTGAAGAATGCCTGTATCCTCAAACATACGACCTACTTGAGCTCCAATGACTAACAGTGGAATAGAATCTGCCCATGCAGCAGCAACCGCAGGAACCATATGAGTAACGCCCGGTCCAACGGTCCCTAAACAAACCCCTAATTCACCAGTCCCCCTTGCCCAAGCGCCTGCCATATGCCCTCCTGCTTGTTCATGACGGACCATTACTGTATCAATACCTTCTTCTCTTCCCCAACGTTCTATGGCATCATATATCCGTAGGAGTTCTCCTCCAACTAAACCAAAAACCTTAGTGACTCCTTCTTTAAGTAGGCTTTTTACAACAAGATCCCCGCCATCTAAATTCTGTTTAGACATACTAAAAAATTATTTTAAATGAAAAATAAAGTTTTTTAATTAAGCAAAGAATTAAAATGACAATGGAAGGAAATTTTTATCTTAAAAGCCGATTAATTCAAGATACCAACCTAGTTTTTCATAAGTGTCTAAATAATCAAATCTAACTCTTTTTCCGACTTTTCCAGTTTGAATTACTTCAATACCGTAATCTTTCTCATATTTTTCAATATATTTTTGAGAGTTTTTTGTGTAAATACCAATATGATGCAAACCTTCTTTTCCCTCATCTAAAAAAGTTTTATAAAGATGATTTCCGGTAGATTTAACAACCTCAACAATTTCAAATTGCTTATCTCCGAAATGTTCCATTATTTTTTTAAGCCTAAATGTTGCGGGCTCTCCTTTATAAACAACTTGAGTATCTTGTTCAACTATATTAAGTTCTGACTTAAATTTGAATAAAGCTTCATAGTAAGGTAATGATTTTTCAATATTCCTCACTACAATCCCAATTTGATCAAATTTAGCTAATTTTTCAAGATCCATATTCATGAATAATACAATTCCATGCTACAAATAATTAATTAATTTAATTTGATAGAGGTTTAATTAAAAATAGATATTTAAAAAAAGAATTTCGGAACTCTAAGTTCATTAAGACTTTTTATCAAAGTCGCAGAAAAAGACTATTATTGGAGTAAAGTTTAAAATAGTTTTTCATAAAAGATCTAACTAACTTTTAGGTTAGCTAAGCCTCACAATAAAAAGGTTTAAATTCTTTTAATGAGAGATGATACAAAAGAAATTTTAATTGTGTTCAGATTTTTTGAGGATTTTAAATACTTAAATTTTTAAATAAGATAAGTCTAAATTTTAGAAAGCAGGTAAATTGATGATAATTGATAAAAAACAACGATACTTTACTTATCTTACAATTATTACAATCCTTATCTTAATTTCATGGATATTTGTCTATTATATCTTTTGGTCTTCTTTATCCTCCGTTTTTGGGATGTCTAAATCCTTTTTAATTCTTTTCTGGTTTGTGATATTTAGGATTTTATTTGCAAGTTTCTTTAGCGTTTATTTTTTTTATAAATGGTTTAAGCAAGAGGTGATATATCCTTCTGATGCACATTTTCTATTTGCGCTCTATTTTTTTTTGATGGTATTCGGAAAGATCAATGATTTATTTCTTTATTTAGCTTTACCCGTAGAAATGATCTCTGAAGAGATTCTCTTTAACGTCTTAAGAATTAGGTACTTTATAATGGCTGTAAATACATTTCCTCTATTGTACATCGGTTTAGAAGCTTTGTTTATGATCTTAGGTATTTATAATAAAGATTTCACACGAAAAAAGTTTAATTTCCTAAGAATATCAATTATTCTATTTTTAACGGCTTTAATTTTAGGTATTTTAATCATTTCTCCCAACCTACATTTTTTAATGAATGCTCAAATTCTTCCCTTACTCACAACTTTAACTATGTTAGGTATTGTAGTTATGTTCATCTATATGTATAGAAAAAAAAGACTATCACAAGTACATGGATTAATTATTGGAATAGGGTTTTTGTTATTTATCTTTACTTCCATTATCTACCAGATCTTATCGATAACAGAAGATGTTGTAAATGTATTGATTGCGGAGATTTTAAATACTATTGTTTACAGCATCGTTCTTTTAGGTTTTTTAAAAAAACCCGACTTTGCTAAAAGTTAATTTCATGAAAATTACATTTAAACAAATTTTTAAGATTTAATTTTATCATTTAAAAATTATTATATGACTTTTTGAAGCTTTTTCATTATTTACTTAAAATACTTTAGGATTAAATTCTAATTCCCCTGTAGGCTTCTTTAATGGGAATTCACCTTTGAGAATCATATTCTTTAAATCTTTAGCTAACTTTATAGCTCCATGTCTATCTGATTGTCTCAATACTATAGGAATTTCTTTCTCTTTGTTATTACCTTCGAAAGTTACATTTACTTTCTTAAGATCTGCATCAAACGCATCTTTTGGACATAAAACGGCACAAGTACCACAGTTAAAACATCTAGTTCGATCAATTCCTTTTTTGATATCAAAAGCGTCTGTAGGACAATTTCCTTTAGGAGGACAATCATCACAGTCCTTACATCTTGATGGATCAAATTTAATTATAAAATTATTATCCCAAACATCCCCATAGGTTATTTTAGCAATTTTAGAACGTCCAATAATGTTTAAAACTGTGAGAGGGACTTCCTTATCTGATTTGATAATACTATTCCATATATTTTCATTCAAAATCGGAATGGGGATTGCTATTGAACAAATATTCTCTGGACCATAGGATGTTTTGAAAGATCCCATATATTCCGGTTTCATGCCTTTGAAATCACAGATTGTTTGTAAATTTGGTTTTAAACGATCATTTCTTGTTCCTGGCCCCATTATATATCCAATATTACCATTCACTAAAATAGGTGTGCCGACTCCGTAGATTTGGGCATTTGGATCGTTTTGAAAGGGATTCATTGCTCCACATCCAGAAAAGGTCATTTCCTTCAATTTAGATTTTAAAGGTAAAACTGAAAAGATCGTTTCAACATCGTTATCAGAAGGATTTACCATAGCAAAATAATTTTTAATTGCTTGTCTTGTTCCCATTAATCGAGCAAATTGAAAATCGTCTAAGGTTAGACTTTTTTTGAATTCTATGCCTTCAACACTTGTTGCAACCACTTTAATTGTTTTTCCTTCAACAAGATCTCTAAAAAGCATCCCCCCCGAGTATCCTTCAATTGTTTTACTGTGGGCCGTTCCATATAAAATTAGATCAATAATACCTAAATATTCATTGGGACAAGGTCCTGGAAAACCAGGAATTCCATTAAGGGAAACTTCTGTAAATTTCCTTACAGTTTTTGGAGGAGATAATCTAAATGAAAAGATTCCTGCAATTCCACTCATAAGAGCCTTAGTCGCCGTTGTTACAACATCAACATCCTCGAAGTTAACTGATTGACCATCATCAATTTTATCAATTAATTCTTGAACTGAAAGAATGTTTGCTTTCCCTTTTCTAATCTTAGCCTTAATTTCTTCTAGTGTTCTTTTCTTAACCACATGAAACACTTATAATTAATATTCTCCAATAATTTCATTAATGATTTTTGATTAAAAAAAGTAGTCAATAGTAATTTATAGAAGAAAAATACTTAATAATTTGAGAAATTTGTTTTTCGAATCAAGATTACCCATAGATTGTACTAATTGGAAGAAAACTAAAGCAGTCTTAGAGTTATGTGAAAAGTTGGATATTAAAAATATAATTTTAGAACCTAAAGATTCTAAGATAAAAATTGAGAAAGATTTAAAAAATAAGATCTCCTCCAAATTCAATTTAAATGTATATTATCGACACCCCATTAAAGTAGACTATTTAAAGGGGTTAAGAAAAGAATTAAAGAAATTAAATAGGGCTCCTCAAATTATTTCTGTTGAGTCCACTAATAAAGAAATTCAATTAAAGGCATCTAAAGATTCCCGAGTGGATATAATTTCCTTTTCAAATCAAAAGATTTTAAAAACCCTATCTAAGGGAGTAATCTCTCTTATTAAACAAAATAATTCCTTCCTTGAATTTTCTTTAGAACCTATTATGAGGGAAAGTTTTAGTGATCAGTCCCGAAACTTGAGGAATTTATACAAAAATATACATCTTGCTCTTAGTTTTACAAATAATATTATAATAAGTGGAAATTTTCATGAATTGTATCAAATAAGAAATCCTCGAGGATTAATTAGTATTTCCCATACAATTTTAGAATTATCTTTATTCACAGCAAAACAATGTTTTCGGGAAAATGTTAAAAGATTATTAGAAAGAGTAAAGATGAGAAAAGATCAAAATTTAATTGAAAATGGAGTAAAATTATTTAGGAGTTGAAAAATATCAGAAGGGAGAGACAGAGATATATTTTCTTTAAAATATTAAAAAAGAAAAATATTTCATTCTCAGAAAGAGAGTTTCTGCGTGCTTTGTGGACCACTATTTGGCGATATTTTGGTTTAAAAGCTGGGATTAAAATTGGTCTTTGGTTAATAGAGCTAAATTTTGATGAAGATTATGGAATTATAAGGTGTACCAATGATACCAAAGAAATTATGATTTCTACTTTAGCATTGGTAACCGAAATAAATAATATTTCTTTAATTTTAACTCCCGTGAAAACTTATGGTACACTTAAAGCACTGAAAAGAGATATAAATTAACCCCTTTAGTTTAAATTATGAAAAAAATGGAGAAATCTTTAACGGAGGCTTTTATTAAGTCAAAAGAAGAAAAAAAGGGATTAAAGCTTAGTATTCCTACTGAAAAGATTGATAAATTTCAAAACTCTTCTCATTTCCTTATTATTCAATCATTTACTCATAAATATTCAAAAATTACAATATATCCAATTAATAATAAGAAAATAACCAAAATTCAATTATCTGGGAAAAGCATTAGCAATACTAAAATGAATAAGATTCTTGATATTATAAAAAACTTTGATATAATTCATACATCTGGTCTATTGGCTAGAGGAAAAGAGATCTGTTATGAAGTTTATATAAATCATACTCTTCAAGATCTAACGAATTCTATAAAAAGTAGTATTACCACAAATTTTAAAAGAATAAGGCGTATTAAGGAAATAAGAATAAAAGAAATCAAACTAAGATGAGAAGTAAAAATGAAACGCTGGCAACTTCAATTAAAATTCTCTGATGATAGTGAAAAAGAAATTACTTTATTTGACGCAAAAACCTATTTTGATGGTTATATTAAGCTCAAAAGGAGTTATTTTAACTCATTAGTCAAGGCATTAAAAATTACGAAAAGGTATAGTACAGGGAAGGCAATTCAAAAGGTAATAGGGCCCGATGGAGAGGATTGGACATTAAATCCATGGATTTTAATCCTTGTCAAGGATAATGAAAAAGAAAAACCGTTTTGGTTCTTTATAAAAAGAGAAACGGATCTTTCAGGTTTATTAATAGCGATCGGCCCACGGTCTTTTGTTGATTATAATACATACAATCCAGAAGCCAATAGAGAAGTCAAAAAAATAATAAATTACATTGTTTCTTATATCAAAAAATTTGAATTAGTAATTCTCCTTCCAAATTATTTAAATGCGAAAATTTTAAGCTAATCCTTTCTTACTTTTTCTCTCCTATTTGAATTTTTACGCAATCCTATTAAAACATATAGTTCCAATTTTATAATTTTTTGAAATATATCCCTAATATAAATTTTAAAAGCGAAAATTAAAATTCAAAAATCAATTTTATAGAATATTAGTAAAATAGAACAATTATAAAAGAAGTGTCATTGATATTTTGAGAAAGAAAATTCGCCTAGGATTAGTCATTCTTGTTTTTATCAATTTTTTGATAATTCCGAATTATTTAGCGATTAACGCTACATGTGCTCCTTTAGAAATTGATCCCGAGATTACTTCCGCCCCGATTATAGACGGAAAGATAAATGATACTATTGATGAGTGGATAAATTCCACAAAAAAATCCATTAAACTCGATGATTTGCCTATAGATTTATGGGTTTTACAGAATGATACAAACCTATATATATCTGTTCAACTTGAGTTAGAAGAACATTCCTTAACAGAATTTATAGGAATTGTAATCTCCGAGAGTGATGCCACTGACAATGAATCATTTACAGATGCGAGAATAATTGAATTCTCAAATATTACGGGAAATCAATATATATATAAGGATTATAATATAGTAAATGGTACTTACAACAATGACACAATATCTCATGGAAATGGATCTGCAAGTTTAAGAGAGCAGGTATCTATCTATGAATTTAAGATTCCAATAAATAATACTTACGCTGAAGATTCCATTGAAGATGTTTTCTTAGAAGATGATGAGACCTATGCCTTTAAGGTGATTTTTGGGTTTAATCCTTCATATCCTGATGAAATATTAAAAAGCAATACTGTTCTTATTAATATTCAAGAGATAGAACAAGATACAGAGGAGGATAACCTAGAACAAATATTATCCATTGTTTCAATTATTCTATTTAGTTCCCTATCTGGTGTTATAGCCTTATATGGAATAAAGATTTATCAATTAAGTAAAAAAATTTAGTTTATAGGTGAAATAGATGTCAAAATTCAAAAAAAATGAATCAAAAGCAAAGATGGAAAGGCAAACGAAATCAAAAAAAGAAATTGCGTTTAATTCCGTTATCACCTCAACTATTTTTGGAATTATCTCTCTATTCCTTTCATTTTTATTTAATGGAGGATTACTCCCATTCTTTAACGATCAGAATATTATTCTTAATTTGATTGGGATTATAATTAAAACAACAACAATACTCTTGTTCTTTTTATTCATGGTAATCAGCGTAGCAAATTATGTTGAGTTAATTGGAAAAAGATTTGATTGGAAATATCTATTGTTACTATTTTCTCTCTCTCTTATACAATCTTTCCGTGATATTTGGGTTTTCTTGTTTTCACTGATAGGACTCTCAATTATAATAGCATATTTCTACGTCATTCAAGAAGGCTAATTTATTATATTTTCCAAAAATAATCAAAAATCTCTTTTTATTTATTTAGAAGAAAAAATTAGAGATTTAAAGATCCATCATTTTTGTTTTATAATGAATGGGGGATTTCATGATATAAAAAAGATATTGCTTTGAGGATTCACTTTTTTATAGTGGAATTTCCATTGGGCAACATCAATAATATTTCATCTAAAGAGAGGAGCTCAATCCATTTTTTATGAATATCATCGGTCATTTTGAAAAATTTGGGCTTAATTTTTTTTGCCAAATTTCCCTTCGTTAATCCTGTTTTTGAGGGTAATATGATAATATAGGTTTCTGTTTGCTTTTTAATGGCGCTAACTGGTCCAGCGATAACCTTGGGATATAATACTTGTTTATATTCTCCAGGACTTTGTTCCAATTCAATGAATTTAACACCAACAGCTAAAATGGTTTTTGCATTTTTCACAAATCTTTTGTTTCCGGAAATAATGAATGATCCTTTAGGAAGGTATTCTCCGGAGGGAGGACTTTGTGAAACTTGCTTTGGTTTGACATAGAAAACATCTGCTACTCCCCATGTTTGTTTCCATGCTTGTGAATAGCTGGCAACAAATTCTGCCGTTTCGCGAATGGTTTCTTCAGGGATATCTTTTTCATTAGGATTTTTAATGAGAGCTAAAGGTGATCCGGGAAATTCAGTATGAAAAACCAAATCTTGGGGATTCATATATTTTTTAAAAATGACCTCATTTGATGTCGCATCTCTTCCTCCAACAATTAAAAAAGCTTGAGAAGATTTAAACCATCTATACTTTTCATACCAACTTTTTTTAGGCTTCTTTACTAAAAAATCAATCTTTGTCTCCAAAGCTTCTTTTTCTTTTTTTAACTTTTTAATTTTAGCTTTTGTATCTTCAATGGCGTTGATAGTGCCTTCGATCTTCTTTTTTGCTTTTTTCCCTTTTTTATATATCTGGTCTGCGTTTTCTCCGATAGTTTTTCTGATATCCAAATCTATTTCAGAACTATTTATTTCAATGGTTACTTCTCGAGTACTGGGTTTAATCCGTTTAAAGAATTCCGTGCCGCTTAATCCTTCTTTCTTAGCTTTATTTAACCTTTGGTTTATTTCCTCCAACTGAAAACCCTTCTTCTTAGCATTTCTTATTACACTTAATAATTTTTCTAATGAATTAAAATTGGCATAGATCTCATCTCCATCCTCGTAGTATTCTTGTTTCTTATTTTTTAATTCCTCCAAATACTCATATTGATTGTTTAAGATCTTTTCTTGAGACTTTATCTTAGACTTAATTTTCTTATCTCTTGGTTCAACCATTCGTTTTGAATCCATTTTTGAAAAATAAGCATCAACTGTTTTATTAAAGGAGTCAAATATTTCCCTCTCTTTACCCTTATAAAGCTCAAGTTCAAATGGAACAAAATCCATTTCATCCCCATTCTCGTCATATACAATATGTGCTTTAATTTCACGGAAAAGCAGTTGATTTCTTAAATCTTTAAATTCGTTATATAAAGTCTCTAACTCGCTTTTTTGGAGTTCATTAGCCTTTACTTTTTTATTAATCTTAGCTCTTTGACACATCTCTTCTGCATATAATCCTGCTATGTTAATTCCTCTTGCTAAAATTCGAACGATCTCATTATCCGTATCTTCAAATAATTCCTCAAATTCAGCTCTATCCAAAGTTAAGAAATTCTTGCCGTAGGATTTTGGAAATTTATATTCATTTTTAGCTAAAATATCTCGATTTCTTAACTTTTTATATCGTTTTGCAATTTTGATTTTTCCATTTTCGTCTATCAAAATATAATTACCTTTACTAAACAATTCTATAATAAATTTCCATGGTTCAGAATTAAAATTGGATAATTCAAAAATTACAATTCGATCTAATTTATATTGAGAAACTCTTATTATTCTTCTATTTCTTAACAACTTCCTTAGATTAATTATATATTGGCTTGGATATTGAGGAACAGGGTAATCATATTCAGTAATGTTCAGCCGGGAGTCTTTTTCAATTATTATATTCTTATTTCCTTGAGTAGTATTGATTTTCAAAATCAATAAATCCTCAACTTCATAAATGTTCGAGATATTCCCTCCCGATAAGATTACGTCAAGTTCTTTTACAATTGTATGCACATCAAAATTAGTAAACTCTGTCCTAATAAGAATCAGCTTTTATTTGATATTCAATTCTAGTAGTTTTTTATTCTTAAAATAATTATTAATATTTGATACTGAAAATGGTTAAAAAGAAAAAGCTCAAAAAGTTTGATATTCGAAAAAAAAGAAAAGAGTTAATTGAGCTAAAAAAGAAAAAAATGGATGAGGGAAAAGGCGGGGAAGAAAAAAAGGATAAATTAGAGATCCGATTGGAAAAAGAAACAAATCTCTACTGGTTAAGGGCAATCACAGGAGCTATAGGTGCTCTAATAGGACGATTACTTTTAGGATTAGTGGGATGGTTTTTATTAATTTGGATGTTAGCTCTATGGTTTTTAACTCCTTTTCTATATAGTTTCGCACTTTTCAGATATGAATATGATGAAGAAGAATGGAATTGGAAGAATATCATCAAACCCGGCATTGGAATTTACTTTTTCCTCTTTATGATCGTAGGTACAATAATTCATACCACAATGCTTTTCTTATAATGAAAAAGAATGAAGAATGATAATAGTTTTTTAAATATTTATATATCTTCGATCTGTTATTAGGTTCTTCATAGATCTTAGCTTTTGCTTATGGATTAATCATTTCCTTTGCCCTCCGTTTTGAATGTAATTCTGGTTTGGCTTTGGAAGTAAAAATTATTTCATCTAATCGATAGATTCTATCACAATAAACACAACGAATTTTTAGAGGTTTCTCTTCGAGTACTAAAAATTCTGAATCAATCGGTTCTTTTTGGGAATTAGAGATACAAGTTGGAGTAGTGCACATTATTAATTTCTTAATAACTTTTGGCATTTCAACTCTCTTTTTTTCTATAACTTGATAATCTTCAATAAGCGAAATCGTGGCATTGGGGGAAAGGATAGAAATTTGTTGCATTTGAACCTCATTTAAAAAAACATTCTCTATTTTAATGATATCCTTTTTCCCATACTTTTCAGAGGAAACATTAACTCCAATTGTCATTAAGTTTTCAGATTCTTCTAATCCTGTTAAACTTAAAATTGTCAAGGCAAAACCATCTTTAAGGTGATCGATTACAGTGCCTTTTTTAATCTTACTTATTTTAATTTTTTTTTCTTTCTCTTCTTTTTGAACCATGACTATCCTAATTTGATTAAAGTAAATATTTTTAATTATTTTTTATTTAATAAAATTTAATAATTTTCTGATTGAATAAATATGAAAACTTAAGGTTTCCATTTAGCTTATACAAGGAATTAACTATATAATTGCGATTGTTATTAATAAAAGAATCGTAGATACAGAGATAGGATTAAGGAGATTATCATCGATATCAAAATTCATATAATCTAAAAAACCAATTACTAAAGCCCCAACGATCGGAAATAAAAGATATTGAAAAATATTTATGAGATAATACCCCCTTAAGATATGCAAAATAAGAAATCCTGAGATTAAGGCTATAATTATCCCTGCGATTAAACCTTCATAAGTTTTATTACTATTTGTAATCCTGTTTTTTCCAAACACTCTACCAATTAAATTTGAGGCGATATCACCAAAAATTGTCATTGTTACTGTTGTGCATATTATTAGGGGGCCAACTGGTTGGAATAATCCATAAAGGATGATTATAGAAAAACATCCCACTGCCATTGAGATTTGCGGTCCTAAACGCATATTTTGTTCTTTTTTTCTTAAAAGTTGGTTCACAGGTTTTAAGGGGTATAATTCTGGTTTTAATAATCGAACAAAATCTGCTGTAAGCAACCCTATTAGGGAGATACCAACTAAGAATACCACTAAATATTGAGTAAAAATCATGATATCACCTTCAATAGTGAATATCGAATAAAAGAGATCGGATAGAAATGGAGGAAATGAATCAAAAATATAAAAAAATAAATTTTGAAGCCAAAATCCAAGAGTAAAATAAAATAAGATAATCATAAGGACTACTAAATGGGTTAATTTTCTATAAATATCATATTTTAAGGGAAGTTCTTCATATTCTTTTACTTTAAAAGAAGAGAGAGTATCTCGTTTCTTTAGATTCAATTTTTCCTTTATTACAAAAAGAGAAAAGAGGGGAAAAAACAAAATAATAAACCCAATCATTAAAAAATCAAATGGAAAAACTATAAAGTTAATATTTGAATAAGGGAGAAATTGAACTATAACGTAATTTAAAGATAGAGAGGTCAATAATGTAATAGAAATCGCTATATTATTCTTGAAAGCTTCCTTTTCGCCATACGTTTTATTTTTATAAGCAATATATAGCGAAATTGCTCCATAACAATATAATAATGAGAAACTTAAAAATGAAAGAATTTTCAATACATAAACAAACTCATTAATTTTAATTAGATAAATTTTTAGCAGAATAAAAGATTTTAGAGAAAAAAAAGTATTAAAAAATAAAGAATTAAAATTGAGATTCATCAATATTAGGCATTTCAGAACTTTTTAAGGTTTCTTCTATGGAGTTAATTGACAATTCAAAATTCTCCAGATTTCCTTCCATGAACTCTTTATAGGCTAAAAGATCAAAAAATCCGTGTCCGCTAAAATTAAAAACAATAACCTTTTCAACATTATCATTTTTTGCTATTAAGGCTTGGTTTATCGCCTCCATTACTGCATGACTAGTTTCTGGGGCGGGTACAATACCTTCGGTTCTCGCAAAGAGAAGCCCCGCCTTTATTACTTCAATTTGATGATACATCTTCGCTTCTATTAGATCATTGTTGTACAAATTTGAAACTATCGGTGATATTCCATGATATCTCAGTCCTCCCGCATGGATAGGTGAAGGAACAAATTGATGTCCTAAAGTATGCATCTTTAGAATTGGAGCTTGTTTTGCACTATCTCCATAGTCCCACCTATATTCGCCTTTACAAATGCTTGGACATGCTCTTGGCTCAACACCGATAATTTTTATAGGTTCAAGATCTCCTTGGAATAATTCAGCGAAAAAAGGTAAAATTAGACCTGTAAAATTTGATCCTCCCCCCATGCAGCCAATCAAAATATCAGGTTTATTTACTCCAGTCTTTTCCAATTGTAATTTTGTCTCTTGTCCAATTAAAGTTTGATGCAAACATACAAAGTTGACCACACTTCCCAAGGAGTAGCGTGAATCATCATTCGTGAGGCTATGTTCAATTGCCTCTGAAATTGCGATTCCCAAGCTTCCAGGATGATCCTCATCATAAGCAATAAATTTTTTTCCCGATTCCGTTTGCCTTGATGGACTTGCGTATACCTGAGCATTGAAAGAGTTCATTAATGTTTTTCTCCCAGGTTTCTGATTGTAGCTGGCTCTTACCATGTAAACAGTAGTTTTAATATTAAACAAATTACATCCAAAAGCTAAAGCTGATCCCCATTGACCAGCTCCAGTTTCCGTGACTAATTCATTAAGACCTTCTTTTTTAGCGTAATAAGCTTGAGCCATTGCTGTGTTTGGCTTATGCGATCCCGTTGGAGAGACAGATTCATTTTTATAAAATATTTTAATTTGTTCTCCTTTTATCCCAATTTCTCGTTCTAAATTTAGTGCTCGATGAAGAGGTGTGGGTCTATGACTTAAGGCATAGTTTTCTCTTAGCTTTTTCGGAATGGGAATCACCCTCTGTTCGGAAAACTCTTGTTGTACCAACTCACGTGGAAAAATCTTAAAAGCCATTTCGGGTGAAATTGGTTTGCCGTTAAGAGGGTTAAGCAACGGAGTCATTTTAGTGGGTAAATCTGGTAAAATATTGATCCAATTTTTTGGAACTTCACACGGGTCTAACAATATTCTTGACTTGAAATTTTCTATCATTTTTAAACACCATTTTTATTTTCACCATTTAAGGTGAATCGTTAAAAAATTGGATATCAATTTTTAAACGCACTATTAACATAAAACAATTTTTAAAAATTGTTAAAAGGAGAAAATAAAACCATTAATTCTGATGCAAGAGCGTTTTAACAACGCCAATGCCAATGCCAACCATTCAGAATTAATAATTTCATTTTTAAGATACTTTAAAATATTTATGTATTTGATATATTTTATTGGTGAAAACTTATAAAGTTAATGAATAATTCAAATAGAGGATAAAAAGAGGATTCATTATCTTCCTTCAAATATTTTAGAAAGGTTTTTTGCGGCGATTCGCATTACTTTGACTGTTTTCATTAATGTATCGATGTTAGTCCCAGCAGATACAATTACTAATTTCCCAGCATTAGTTATGACGATGTATCCATCCTCCGCTCGAACTATGATCTCAGAAAGATCTTCCTGGAAGAGCTGTCTTATTGTTGATCTCCCCGTCATTAAGAGTGCGGAAGCTAATCCACAAAATTGATCTCCGTCTACATGATATTGAGGTAACGCAGAGAAAGCGATCTGATATCCTTCTTGGGAAACTAAAGCGATCGCTTCAATGTCGGCATTTGAAGTTATGAAAGTGATTTGTGGGCTTATCTTTTCGATGTCCTCATCTTGAATACCAAGATCTGAACCGAATTGCATGTATAATCCTTCCGTTTTATTTTTTATTATATTATTTATATTTTTGTTTATTCTATAATTTTATAGAAATTTAGACTTTTTAATTTGACGATATCATTTATAAAATCTCAAAAAATAATAAAACTTAGTTATTCTAATTAAAAATATAAATATGTATTTGTATTAAACATTAAGAAT
>CAZZIC010000068.1:0-20293 GCA_964653985.1 uncultured archaeon
GGCAAAACTTGTAAATCACAATAAATTGAATAGGTAATCTTTTTTATGTAAAGTCTCTCCATAAAGTACTATATCTATTAGTTTTACATAATACTCCAACCTTTATCTTTTCGATTATCAAAGTTCGGATAAAATTAATTCCGAAATCTTTTTTCTAACTAAGACCAAATAATCTATCAATGTAAATCGTATTCAGCAATTTTATTCTTTGAATTCCATAGAGAAGAAGTTTTAATAGAAAACTTTAAAATAAAGTTTATTGTATCTTTAATTATGGAGTCATCTTTTGAGGTTAAGGTTTCTGGAGGATCGGGAAAATCCATAGAAGAAGCAATAAAAATATCCGACTGTACCAATTCTGAAGGTGTAAAGCAAGAATATGAAGAGATTCGAAAAAGATACGGAAAATGTCGGTTAGTCAAACAAATGCTAATCGGAAGGAGTGGAAAAATGTACGATAAGATTTGTATTGAGTCTGGAGGAAAAGTTATAGAAACTTATTTTGATATCACCGATTTCTTCGGAAAGTTCTAAAAAAACCCTATTTACCGCAAATAATTCCATTTCATATCCCCTATCGCTGAATACTTTTTTGAATATAGATAGGCAAAGAAAAGCCATATAAATTTAGGTTAATTTAATTTCTCAATAATGAGATATTATTCTTCTAACAAGAAGAGCCCAAAGGCTTCTTTCAAGCATGCTCTATTAAGTGGGCAAGCATCAGATAAAGGTTTATTCATGCCGGAAAGAATTCCAAAATTTAGTTCTAATTTTATTTCTGATTTAAAAGAGAATAGTTTTCAAGAAATAAGTTTTGAAATTTTAAGGAGATTTGTTAAGGATGAGGTTTCTGAAAAGAAGTTAAGAAAAATAATTCAAGATTCACTCAATTTTCCGGTACCCATTAAGGAATATTATCCGAAAAGATTTATATGTTATTTAGATAGGGGACCAACGTGTAGTTTTAAGGATTTTGGAGCCAGAATTCTCGCAAATTTATTAGAATATTTTTTAGCAAAGGATAACAGTCAGCTCATAATCCTTGTAGCTACTTCAGGAGATACGGGAGGAGCTGTTGCTTCTGCATTTTTTAGAATAGAAGGCATAAAAGTAGTAATTCTTTATCCTAAAGCAGAGGTAAGTGATTTACAGAGAAAACAAATGACTACACTGGGGGAGAACATTTCAGCAATAGGTATTGAAGGGAAATTTGATAAGTGTCAATCTTGGATAAAGAGAGCCCTTAATGATCCAAAACTTAATGATATCCCTCTTTCTTCTGCTAATTCGATTAATATAGGACGTTTATTAGCTCAAATCACATATTACTTTTGGAGTTATTTAAGAGTTTTTCCAGATATAAATGAAAAAGTTATTTTTTCAGTCCCTTCAGGTAATTTCGGAAATCTCATGGGGGGGATCCTAGCAAAAAAAATGGGATTACCAGTTGAGAGATTTATTGCTGCGGTCAATGAAAACGATGAATTTCCTGAGTATCTAAAGACCGGTAAATATAAAAAAATATATCCATCGATAAATTGTATCTCAAGTGCTATGAATGTCGGGCATCCCTCAAATTTAGCGAGAATTATTGATTTATATGAAGGCTTAATGGATGAAAATGGAAACATAAAAAAGAAACCAAATTTAAACGCACTTCAAAAAGACGTAATTTCATATTCTATTAATGATGCTAAGACCAAAAGAACTATCAAAGAATTCTACAAAAAACATAAATTAATTTTAGATCCTCATGGGGCTGTAGCATTAGCTGGATATTATCAATACATCCAAGATTTCCCAAAATTTAATAAAAATAAAACGATTATATTTGAGACCGCAAACGCCGCGAAATTTCCCTCAGTAATTGAAAATGTTTTAGGTATTACTCCAGAAAAACCAAATCCTATTAGAATGCTTAAAAATAAGCAAGAAGTCTTGAATACTTACAAAATTACAAATTTTAATGACTTTAGAGATTATTTAAAAGAAATAATTCCTTAAAAAAATAATGGGTATAAAGTAAATCTTTATTATTATAAATTTTCTTATATTCTAATATAATAATAATAATAATAGGTGAAATCTTTTCGTGGAATATTTAAAGGAAGACGAAAATAATGATGCTCAAAAAATTCTATTCACTGGTTTGGATACTGCTGGAAAAACTTCCATTATTATGGCTTTAAAGAGAGAATTTTCTAAGATTGCGATTCTAGCTCCAACTAGAGGAGCTCAGAGAAGAATATTTGAATTTTTAGGCAGGGATATTAGCGAGTGGGACCTTGGTGGGCAAAAATCATATAGAATTTCGTACCTAAAAAACCCAGGAAAATACTTCGATAACACGGCAATTGCAATCTATGTCATCGATATCCAAAACAAGCAAAGAATCGATGAGGCAATTATGTACTTAAAGGATGTGATAGAAAAATTTCAAGAACTTGAAATTCAACCGCCGATCTATGTATTTTTCCATAAATTTGATCCTGTTCTTGCCCGACTCGCTAAAAATGAACTAAATACACTCATAGTAAATTTAAAAGATAAAGTTAAAAGAGAAGCAAATTATGATAACATTTACTATTATAAAACCTCCATTTACGATCTACCATCAATAATAAAAGCTATGTCAGAAATCTTATTATCGTTGTATCCAAAAACTGAACTCATTGAAAAAACAATTAAACAATTCGCCGATAAAATAAACTCAGAGGGTGTTGTAGTAATAGACGATAACTCCCTTTTAATTGGTTCATACTATAAAAATGAGGAGATTAAAAAGATTTTAACTGCTTCTACCCCCTATTTTTTAACATTAAATGACAGCTTCAAGCGAACAGAAGGAATAGATGAAGAGGAGGGAAATCACGTACTTGTTCAAAGATTTGGACGCTACTTAATATTTAAACAAATTTTGTTAAAAGCAAGCTCTCCTCCCTATTATTTGCTAATAGTTAAAAATAACCCTGATTTCGAAAAAGAAGAAATAAATTCTTTAGCAAACCTTTTGAAGCAAGTGCTGTATAAATAGGGCGAATTTTCTGGGAGCGTGACGGTCGATATCTTTCTGAATGAATTTTACTCTCGGATCTCGGTACGCTAATGACCTTAGAAAGGTCATTTAAGAAAAAAGGTACCCCCAAGACATTAATTCCCGATTTCTTCTCCGCATTCGTAGCACACATAGGTAGGCGTCTCCTTTCCTCTGTAATTGGTAGTATAAAGATTAATTTCCTCCATTGGATCCTTTTCCATATAACTGAGGATGCTAATTTCCTATTTAAATCATGATAGACTTATGATTTTTTAATATGTAACCAAAAATTCTATTGTATTCAAATATATGTAATTCTAAAAAAATTAAAGAGAAAAAAAATATAATAAAATCTTTTAAGGACCTAAAAAAAGCATAATTGAGAAGCTTATTATCTTTATATACCTAAATCCTTTCCAATACTCCATACAGTTTTCTTTGGCTTCCGATTGTAATTATTGTTTTTGCGGTGACTTTTCTTGTTATTATCATTGCTGTAGTGATGTCTTCAAATAAAAAGCTGGCAAAAGAATCTAGCGAATAATCTCCTTCTACGAGAGGACGCCAATCGCCATATGTAGTTAACTCTACTTCGGATAAAGATTCGACGGCAAAAAGACCTATTGAAGAATCTGACCATTTTCCTAGGAAATTTTATTGTCCTTATTCTGGTGATGATGTTGTAGGGGCTGGGAAATTTTGTCGGAGTTGTGGGGAGAAACTATCTTTACACCCTTTTTTTCTTTTTTATGAAAAACTAGTTTTTTCCTTATTCATACATTTTTCTTTAGTTTCAAAAAAAAGGGTCTAGATATTGAGGGAGAGAGATTTATCCTGGTTATTTACTTTTTTATAATATTTTCATTTTCTTCCTCTTTTCTAATTCATGATAGCACTATTATAATTTAATTTTCAAATTTATATTATAATAGTTGTAAATCTAAAAGTGCTTAGATTCTTTCTATTCCTAACCTTAGAAATAATTAAAACCATATTATCAAATGTTTTGATTAGAGAAATTGATAAAATATTTTATGATCAACAATTAATAAATAAGACGCTTAAATAAAGTTGAACTAAAATTAATCTTATCTTATATCTAATTTTCTTCTTGTTCTCTTTTATTTAGTTCTATTCCATAGTATTTTCTACAAAAATCAAATCTTTTATCTCCATTAGAATATCATATTTTAAATCATGATATTCAAGATTAAATAATACATCAATTTCTTTAGAAGAAATACGATATTTATTAAAAGAAATGATCAAATATGCACCCTTTATCGAAATACCCAAATATTTTATTTCTTTTCGATTTTCTAAAAATTCTTTAAATCCTCTGAAGTATTGCTCTCTTTCCAAATTGTTTAATCCATACTTTTCGTATTGGCTTAAATTATAAGAACAGCTTTTATAAAGCCTGCTAGTAGGTTTTATTTTACCATATTCCATATCTTTTACGAAATTCTGAATTATTTTAAAGGTTTCATTAACCCTGTTGTTTCTTTTAATAATCTCTTTGTTTAGAGATTTTTGTAATCTCTGCAGATAAAGTTATTTCTAGAAAACATGAAAATGTTCGGGATCGAGATATGAGAATTTTAGAAGAATAGAAACTCAAATGATCAACCATGATGGTGATTTCCTATTTATTCATCTTTTAGGTTTGGATTTTTGTAAAGATAATGATTTGGAAGCTGGGGGTGCGATGCTTGTTTTTAGAAACATTCTTAGAGAAATCATTCCTACAAATTTTAATTTAGTTGTATCTACTGATCATTGTGAAGAGGAAGATATACATATTTTGAATTAATAATTAAATCAGAGTAACTCTCTGAGGGTTAAAAAATATAAAAAGTAAAAGAATGTGAAGAAAATGGATAAAGAAGTGGTAATCTTTCGAGGAGCGAAAATAAAAAAAAAAGAAGCCGATGTGTTGGAAGAGTTTGAGAAAACAACCAGTAAAAAGTTCTCTAGAGGGGATAAAATCGAATATGATACTCAAATGGGGTTTTTTGTTGAGGATAATAACATTATCGGATTAGGAATGTATCATTGCGATCTGGAAGCAATTCCAAATTCAATCGAGAACTTATTAGAAGTGAAGGAATTGAATTTTTACCTTAATAAAATACAAGAACTCCCCGCATCATTTTGTAATCTATATTCTCTTGAAACGCTCCATTTGGAGGGAAATGAAATTTCCCAACTTCCGAAAAATATAGAGAATCTTTCATCACTTAAACATCTAGAAATGAGCAGTAATCAGATAGAAACTCTTCCTTGGACGCTTGGTAACTTGTATGCATTAGAACATTTAGAGCTCTCTGCTAACAAAATCAAGGAATTACCGGATTCAATTGGAAATTTGGTCTCGCTCAAAAAGTTGAGAATAGAGCAAAATAAGTTAACGGTCCTTCCAGATTCGATTGGAAACTTAAGCTCGTTAGAGGCTTTATACGTAGGTTCAAACAGGATATCTTCTTTGCCCAACTCGATAGGAAATCTGGCTTCGCTCAAATTTTTAGGTCTTGGGAATAATCAATTAAAAACTATTCCATACACAGTAGGAGACTTAAAATCTCTTGTTTCTTTATCAATTGGGAGCAACCAATTGACCTCCGTCCCGAATTCTTTAGAAAATCTCTTTAAACTTGAGAAGCTATATATGGATAATAATAAATTATCCACTTTTCCTGAATTCATCGATAAGTTGACCAGTTGGGCTGAAAGGCCTTTTGAATCTGATTCGGACAGCCCATCACTAAGAGAGATCAGTTTAGGATATAACCCTTTCTGCAAAGAAGCTTTCTGGCAAAAAAAACGAAACAAAATGCAAGATAAGGGAATTCGAATCTAATAAATAAAGATAAATGTAAATATATTTAACCCCATTTCTTATTAGACTTGTTTGATTTTGTTAATAAAATACTTCATAGAAGAGAAGATAGATTTCTAAGAAAGGAGCATTGGGATAATGATTTTCACTTCAGTACGTTAAATTCCATATTATATGGAATCTCTTCTCTAACTCCGGACTATTTTCTTATTTATTCTTATTATTCTCTTTTTACTTTTAAAAAGAAATGTGTAAGAAAAACTTCCTAAGTATCAATAAATAGATTAAACAAATATTTCATCTTAGGAATATTAATAAAATTGAATTTCTATAATTATGTTAGGAAAAGGAAAAACTCGAGATTGTTAAAATGATTATCTGCTCTAATTGCGGTAGCATTAATTCAGAATCAGAGGGTAAGTTTTGTAGGAAATGTGGAGCATTATTACCAGTCTCCTCTAAACCACCAAAGATGAGAGTTCCATTTGGTAAAAAGGAAAAGAAAAAGGAAAAAGGAAACAAAACAGAGAAAGAGGAAGAATCCAAAGCAGTAGAAGAAGGAATAAAAAGAAGTAAAGCATCTTCAAATTCAAATAGTAATAGGCAACCAAAAACTAAAGACTTTGACCTACAAGAAATCCCCTCGGAGGAGGATATATTTTTCACAACTCAAGAATCATCAACTCATGAGAAAAAAGAAGCCTCTAAGGAAAAGGAACAAAAAGTGAATATCGGAACATTTGAAGATATGAACGAGTCAAGAGGAACTAATTTTCTTCAAGAAATTACTCCAAAAGCATTCAGAGGCTCAATCATAAGAGAAAAAGATGTATATGGGACTAAAAGAGCCCGTCAAAAGCTCGAAGAGAAAGAAAGAGAAAAAGAAATTACTCAACAACTACGAGCAATTCCAGAGGCCATAGAAGGAAGGGATCAGAAAGGGATAGAACCTCATAAAGTAAAAAAATCAGAAGGTGAGTCTCTTCCTAGTTATGAAAAGCGACATAAATTGGAAAAGGATATGAGAGAAGTCTTACAATTCATATCTAAAAAATTTCAAACTAAACCGGTCTCAAAAGATAAAGCAGCAAAAAATCAAGCAAAAACATCACAAAAAAAGACTAAAACAGAAATAGCTCCTTCAAGTATGAATGAAATTCTAAAACAACTTTTAAAAATTGATTCGATGATTGAAGCATCTGCAATAATTAAGGAAGATGGAACTATTTTAGCTTCCGCGTTATCAGAAAGGATTTCCGATTCCCTTTTTGTTACGATTGGTCAAAATTTATCCATGATTGGAACGGATATCATCGAGGGATTAAGTGCGGGTATGCTAAGATCTATTTCAGTACGAGGGACTACAGGGGTGATTGATTTAGCTCCAATAGATAAATCTGTTCCTTCTATTAAAGATATGCTTTTAATAATTTTTTCCAATCCCAAAGTAAAAAATGGCATCATAAATTTATCCGTAAATCTCGTCCGTCATCAAATTAAGAAATATTTGGGTATTGAAAAATAATTAAAATAAGGTTTTTTGAACATTTATCCTTTTTACCTTAATCGTTTTAAAATAATCTAAAGTTCTTGGTAATTCTTGAATAAACGCATTCAATTTCGCGATGGATACTAAAGGAATTTGTTGATTATTCAATTTATACCCTGATTCTTCGAAAGTGCACATCATCGGTAAAATGGTAAAGGGAAGATAACGTTTCATATTTTTTGAATTACCTATGAGTTTTTGGAGAAGATCCGCAAAAATATCAGGATTATTTTTTAGGGCTTCGACTCTCTGGAATTGTAGATTTGCAGCCTTATTTATAGCACTATACGGATCTTTCTTTTTCCATTGTTTTCCATCAATTACTAGCATTAGTTTAGATTTAACGCCTATAACATCAATTTCGTACCTTTTTTGTTTTGTTTTATATTTCAAATAGGATTTATCTGAAAACCGAAAATTATTCGTTGTTTTCATATTATTCCTCTTAAGAATCTCGGCAATCAAAGCTTCAAATCCGTTATAATCTAGCATTTCTGACAGAGATTTTATATCATAATTTAGAAATTTCATAGATTCAATTAAAAAGCTCAATTTATCTATAGAGATATATTCCGTATAGTTTGTTTTTTCGATTTTTACAAAATCACAATAGGAAACTAAATTTTTCAAATTTTGATTGGAAATATCCATAATGGAAGATAATTCCGATACTTCATGCCAAAGCTCTAAAACTTCACATCTGGCTTCTTTGACTAAACGAAATAGTGTATTGAAAAATTGTGTCATTAAATTAGGGTTGATTACATCCATCAAAATACAAAAATTAAAAACAACTACTATCTTAAAAAAACAAATAGGGTTATAAAATTCTAAATTATGATAAGGGAGATAAGAGAATTTAAAAATATTAAATATATAAGATTAATATAATTAGCTGAACAGCGTAAGAATATAAGAACTATAGCATCTAAAGTTATGACTAATAGAAATGTAATTAAAGCGATTATCCTATCCGTTTTTGAGGATGAAGGACCTATACCAATTGTTTATTGGCCGGAGAGTTTGAAGGATAATGCTCGCAGCTTAATTGCTATGAAGACCATCAGTTTATTAATGGGAGACAAAACTTATCAAGATGGTACCGGAATAGAAGGAGTAAATTATTTTGGAGTAATCCCTTTTCCAGATATCGGGTTAAATGGGTTAACTTATTTCTTTTTAATCTATGATAAAGAAGCCAGAGGTGAAGCTAGAGCAGCTACAATTACTATCATGGTAGATCAGGATAATAAGTCATTTTTTTATGAAAATATGAAATATCTGAGGGTTATCATTGATAGAACGGCTACAAAGATTCAAACTACTCGAGATGAAGAACGATATGAAACTATGATGAAACAACTTAAAGAAGAATTATTTGAGTTTACTTCGGAATTGAAAGATCCCTTTTCATCTAAAAGGAAAATAAAAATTTTATTTACGGGTTTAGACCGTGCTGGTAAAACTAGTTTCTTGTTAGCAGTTAAGAAAAAATATTCAGAGATTATAAAAACATTACCAACTAAAGGAGTAGAAAGGACTCAAGAAAATTTGCTTTCGATGGAAGGTTCGCAAATCTCACTCTGGGATCTTGGTGGGCAAGCTAAATATAGAGAGAAATATTTTGCTCAAAGTAAACTTTATTTATACAATGTAGATTTACTTTTCTTTTTTATTGATATTCAAGATTCCGCCCGGATAAGAGAAGCGTTGACTTTACTTCAGAGAGTTTGTGAAACTCTTAAAGAATTACAGGAATTCCCTCCAATTGTTGTATGTCTAAATAAATATGATCCAGACCTCAAAGGTTCAGAGGAAATAGATGAGAATATATCCTTTGTTCAAAATAAATTAAAAAAGTATAAAAATAACTTTCTTATTAAAATCTTTAAAACTTCTATTTTCGATAATTGGTCGGTAATTTCTGCATACTCTTATGGACTCTCACAATTGAGCCCTAATAGAGAACTGTTTAGGAAATTGTTAAAAAACCTCTCAGAAAAAATTAATGCGGAAGCATTGCTTTTATTGAACGAAAATGGAATTATTTTATCCGATTTTTCAAAAGATAAGGTTTCTGGAAAGGTTTTTGAGATTTCTGCACCCCATTTTCAAAAACTGTATAAAACCTTCAAGGAATTTAAGATTTTGGACAAGGACTTTATTATATCATCTGGAATTGCGGATAATTCCAAGGATTTAATCTTTAAAAAAATTAAGACTAATAACTATAACTTTTACTTATTGATTTTTATTAAGAAAGAGATTAAAATAGAAAGCATTGAAAAAAATCTTCCTGGGTTTTCAAAAAGAGTTGTTGAGTTAATCAAAACCTATATTTAAAAATAAAATTAATATTTGTTTCTCCTTTTTATTAAAATACCCACTAATCCTAGTAAACAAACTATAACTCCTCCTATAATCAGCAAATTTATTAATTCTTGATTGGAGGACTCTCCACTTACTTCCACAGAATCCGTGTCTAAAACATTTATCGTAAAACTATATTCAAAATCAAATGAAGCATCAGTTTGATAAACTAACAACGGGTTAGAAAATTCGCTAATTTTATTGTTCGGGGGTGCTATACCTGGAACGGTAAACCAAGAACCGACATTTAGGTTAAACCGTAAAGAATCTATCCTATTAAAATAATCATAATCTTTATTAAACGTTGGATCACAAGCGATCCATCCAATATTAGGAACATAGTATTCCACCCATCCGTGTCCAAGAAAATTACTTTCCATAGTGGAATCAATGGAAAATTTATGTTCCTCTCCAATATCGGGATCATAAGAGGGATTGTTGGATACCATATAGCCAGTGACTTTTCGTGACGGAATATCTTGTATTCTTAACAAGGTAACCATTAATGAACTAAATTCTGAACAGTCTCCCACCTTATTTTCATAAGCCCATAGTGCTCCTTTTTCTGCTGCGCCAAGAGAATCATCATATTCTAGGTAAGAACTAACCCAATCGCTAATCTTTTCCGCCTTTTCTATGATATTATCTGTTGGTTCTACGATATTATTCGATGCTTCAATTAGAGTGGGGTTATCAATTTCAAATTTAGGTTGAGATTCATTGCAGTACAATTCAAATATTTCACTCGAATAATCATAATTTCCAATCAATGAATGATTTAGATTTTGAAAAGAAATTTCATTCAATCTTGTTTGGTAATGTTGGTTCAATGAGACTTTTTGATTTTGTCCCAGAGTAGCGTTAAAAAAGTCGTAGGAATTTCCAAATCTATCAACTATTACAGCGGGTTGTTCATTTGAATTATCAATTTGACTATAAAGAAGATTTGTTTGCTGATATGGCGGACAGATATTACACGATGATGAGTTAGCTTGCCTATCGTCAATTCTTGAAAATTTAAATAAGTATTCGTTAGGTCCGGATAGATGAGTCAGAGAAAAGTTAATCTTTACATCATATAAAACACTTTTTTCAATAGAATAAGGATTGTCTTCTTCTTGGTTAGAGTTTGATTGTTTTATCCCATGTATTGTCAGTTCTTCTAAATTAGTAATGAACCCCGGGAAGATTATTAATACTAAAACAAATTCTATTATAATTACATTTTTTAGGGTACTCATGATTTTATATTCAAAATTATGTTATGAAGATAGTAAAACTTCTTGCTTATATTCTTATCTTGACAATTAAAATGTAAAGGAGTTTCATTTATATTTTTTTTCGACAATTTTTGATCTACATTGCCAAAGTTGAATAAGGGAAAAGTCATTTCTACATACTTAAAGATTTTACGGCCTAAAATTCAAGAAGATTTAGACCTAATTTCCCAATATATTACCGCAGAAGCCTTAGAAGAACTTACAAGTTCACTTACCGAGACCATCGAACTTTCATTACATAAGCTTTTCAGATCGCTTAAGTTATAGAAAAAGTTTAAAACAAATTCGGTTTTAATTAAAAAAAAAGAAAGGATTTGATGGTTTATTGATCTTCTATAGGATCTAGCTTAGAGGATATTTGCTCGGATTGATCTCCATTTATGAAATAAAATGTTTCAGTATCACTTTCAGGAAAAATTCTTTTTCAAGTAAACTTAAACGAGAATTTACTTGCGAGAGTTTGAGATCAATACCTATAAGGAAAGGTAAAAATAGGACGCCTTCTAAGGTCAGATCGCCCAAGACCAAAACTCTAATCGCATATATCACACACCCCAATAAAGCAACAAGACCGAGAAGTTTCAGAATTCTATAATTATCAGAAGTTTTATATTTTTCATATTCTATCCTATTACTGAGAATGGGAGGAAGATGGAAAAGAAGACAAATTCTGTAATAATCAGAAGTTTTATATTTTTCAATTTTCTTTATTTTTATATAAAAACTTATCATTCGATTTACAATTGATTTATAAAATTTATTTGATAGATATGGAAAGTGGCGTGGAACTTTTAAGCGCAACTTTTAAAGATTTTGAAAATAAAACCGCTGAAAAGGAGATATTCCCCGGTTTCTTCAACGAAATAAATAAAACTATAGATAAAATCCATTTAGCTATGGCTAAAAATGGAAAAGTAGAAGAAATGAAGAGAATAATTGAATCAGAAGATGCAATTATTGCTATCTATTTCCATCCCCCTTCTAGAGTCTTGACATGTTCTATATCTGATGCGGATGACAACATTGACAAGTTAAAAGCGATAATCAATAAAATTGGAAATAGATTTTGGAAAAAACACCAATCTGATATAAAAGTTTATCGTACCACTACGGAAAAAAGTAAGTTTCTTTCCTTTAAGGCAGACATTGAGAATTTAACTCTCGGAGGGAGAATAGCTGAAATCTTTCCGGAATCCCAAGTAATTAAAAACGTATTAGAAAAAATCCATTCGATGGGAATCATTTCAGACTTCGAACTTCAAGTTGCATTAAAGTGTTCCGGTGAAAATTCACCCCTTCAGATCTCACGTATGTTTGGTAAGACAAGAACGGAAATTAATGAAATATTACGTAATCTAGAGAAATTAGATATCATTAAAATGTAGAATTAGAAGATTGAAGATATTTAAAGGAATGTGCGGTTAAAAATAATATCTAACATATTGATATTGATTCGTCCAAAGAATTTAATCATCTTAATATTAAACGTTTCTTTTTGGATATTAAAATTGTAGGTTTTACGCAATCTACAAAACAAAATAGAAAAAAATAAAAAGTTTTAAATTTTATAAGATATAAATTAGAGAATTTAAAATCAATTCTATCAAGTGTCTCATTATGAATGATAAAATTAATGCTACCGTACAATCACCAGCACGTGATCACCATCTTAGAAAAGGATATGGTTTCTCCTTGGATGAAGTTAAAGAAGCGGGATTGAAAGTAGAAGAAGCAAAACAAATAGGAATAAATATTGATTATCGTAGAAAAACTTCATACGATTTTAATATCGAACAGCTTAAAGAGCTGGAGCTGCCAGAGAAAGAGAAAAGAACAAAACGGAAACCCTTTGTAAAAAAGGAGAAGAAAAAAGAGCGATTTGTCCCTCAAGAAGTGGTTGAAGAAAAAGAAGGTAAAAAAGCTGAAAAACCAACAATTGAGGAAAAAGTGCCTGAGGTAGAAGAAGGCGAAGGAGTCGCTTTAACGGAATTAAAAGGACTGGGGGCTAAGACTGAAGAAAAATTTCATGAATTAGGAGTTATGAATGTTCAAGATCTCTTAAAAGAAGACCCAGAAGAGTTATCAACCTTAATTCATGGTTGTTCCGAAACATCTATCTCAGATTGGCAAGAGGAAGGAAGAGAAAAACTGAAAAAGAAAAAATAAAACAGAACATTTCTATACTTCTTATAACGTTATTTCTGAATAGACTTTCTTTAATCTGGTTTTTATAATTAATAAGTAAGTAATTTTATAAATAGATATTATCTAATAATTAATAATTTCAAACAATATTAAAAGTAAAATAAAAAGATGGAGAGAACAACTTACCCTTACGAGAAACCAGAAGTAGATTTGAAAATAAATAAAATGCCTATCTGGTTTCGAGAAATCGAGTTTAATGGAGATGAGGCAGAAGGAACAATAATTTTGCGCTCAAAAAATGATTATGATGAAATATGGGGGTCTAATGCTAAAATGGAGATCTCTTGGGAGAAAATGGAACGTGAAAATTATCTTCATGCTCGAGCGGTTCAGCAATCCATAGATATGTATAATGCCATTGATATCGTAATAACAAAAAAGGAAACCATCTGGGTGCGAAGTCATGAATTTACTTATTGGTTAGGTAATCGTACAAAAATGATTCGTAAACATTATTATCCCGAAAATTCGATTCATGGTATTTTTTTCTGTGATGTATCCGGAAGAATCTTTAACCTTCATACCAAGATAATTAGAGAGCATTATGAAGGCTTTAAAGAGTATATCTTGGATTCTTACAAATCTGTTATATGCCATTAGAGAGAATAAGAGATTAAATTTTATTTTATTCTACCTTTTTTGGTTAATATAAAAAAATTATCTTTACCAGTGGAACCTCCCATCTTCTTGAATTCTTTTATGGAAAATCTTTTTAGTAGACTGAAAATTTCTCTTTTTGAAAATAGATGATAAAATCTATTTACCGTTTCATTTTTTTGTGGAAGAGTCCAGGATACAAATTTATCTCCAAATTCTGGTAATCCCAACTCTTTTTGACTTTTTCTAAATTTCTTGCTTAACATACGTTTTAAAAAATCAATTATGAAATGCTTTCTAAATCTTTCTTGCCACTTTCTCCAAACGGTAATCAGTAACAACCCTGATATCTTTAAGATCCTATAAATTTCAGAAATTACCATTTGTCTATTCCGAGAAGTTTTAATATGGTGGAGTGCTGCTATCGAAAAAATATTGTGAATAGAGTTCTTCCTTATTGGGAGAAATTGCATATCTGCCAAAATTAGATCTACTTTATTTGCGTTAAGATTATCCGAAAAGCCTTTTTCATCTCTTTTCTTTTTTGCTTTTTTAAGCAAATCAATGGATTTGTCTATTCCAATAATTTTTGAATCATTTCCGTTGAATAAAGTGAAGTTCCTTCCATTCCCACATCCGATATCAACATTTATACCCTTAAATTCTATATTCTCATTTTTGAGAAAGTCAATAAAATCTTCTAAAGCTCTCCAAGGCTTACTCCTTTTTCTATCCCAATCTTCAGCAATTAAATTCCATTCCATTTTAAAACTGTTCTACTTCTCTTATTCTTATTCAAATAACACTTTTTCTTTAATGAATATAATCTTAGGTTGTTGATAATTTTTTAAAGATTCAATAGCTTTTTTATAGGATGAAATAAAAAATGATTTCTTAAAACGATTTAAATATTTTAATTTCATTATACTTTTTAATTCCATAATGGAAGAGCTTGAAAACTTCATTCGAAAATTTTCTAAGGATCTCAGAAGAGATATAAACAATTTTTATGAAGATTTTTATGAGTACCTTATGGATCTCTATTCCCTTAAAGGAATTAAAATAAAAGATGGAAAAATAGAAGATTTCCCCTTAAAGAAAGACCAAGATTTACCCAATTTGTTACTGAAAATTACTAAAATTGGATTAGAAACAATTGGAGTATCAAATTCCGGTCTCCAACATTTGGAAGCTCAATATGAAAGAAGCTTAAAAGAAGGAATAGCAGATGAGAAATCTCTTAAAGATTTATTTGATAATGGATTGAAGCACCAAATTAACCTTCTATTGTTCAGTATACTAGTTGATTTCATCCTTAATGTTAACTCTAAGATAATTGAAAAACTCGAAAAATATGAGCTCTTGGATCCAGAGTTTAAGCAGAAATTGCTCCAATTTAAATCTAAAAGCAAAATCCATCCAGATAAAATAGAAATCTTTAAAAAGAATGAAAAAACTATAAAGATTGTTGATAAGGTGTACAAATCATTCAAAAAAAATAGAAATAGCTTTTCTACTAAATCGTTAAGAGTTGATAAAATGCAACCTCAGAGTAATAATCAAAAAGAACATATCAAAGATTCTAAAGATGATGAAACTATGATTGAAGATTTAGAAAACGCAATAAGGGAAAACCTAGAAGCCTTAAAAAAATCAATAAAAAGTAGTATTTCATCTTCCGAAGAGTTACTCAAGAAAGTAAATAAATCGGAATCTACAACGTTCTTGGACCAATTTGGAAATTTCAAGGCGATTGATGAACAAAAAATTCAGAGATTTACAATCAATATTGACAATGTTAAGGAATCTATTTTACAACAACAACATTTCTATGATTTAGAGAACCTATTTTATTATATATCAATAATGAGAATGTTAGGTATTAATGCATCATTAAATAAGGAAAACATAATCAATAAGTTTCAAAAATTTGTAGTTAGCGGAATTTTCAATCTACGAGGAGAAGAGAAACCTCCATTAAACAATATTTTCTATGGATTAGCTATCTTATCGGAGTTGAACTTGCTTAAAGATGATGATTTGATAGATTTAAAAAAGGTTAGGATGATCTTGGAACAAGAGATCGAATACTTTCATCCAAATAAACTTCATCTTAATTATTTCACTTTTTTCTCTTTAGAACTTCTTAAAAAAAATGAATTATATGACCTTGAAAATGGTAATCTTTTAACCCTATTAATAAATCTTAATCTATTTGACCTAGAGGACTTTGAGTTAGTTTTAGATTTTTACGAGCAACTTGCTTGTATTAAACTTTTAGACAAAGATGCTAAGCTGAATTATTTCAAGGCTTTGTATATAAAACATCTAAAAGAAATGATGGAAGAAAATGGATCTATAAACAACTCTATTACAAAAACAGCCAGAACACTTCTTATACTTGATTTATTAAAACTGAATAAAAAAGAAATTATGATGAGTTCTCGATTGCTCAAATATCTTGCTAATACCACAGAATTTTTTCAAGGAAATCTAGAAAAAGATGTTTTGAATTGGCAAAGAGATCCTATAGCATTTAAGCTAGAGCTGAGAATGTTATTCTGGGCATTGTTAGCAAGTGCTCAATACTCTCACGTCTTATAAATATTTACTTACACATCCTATTTTAATAGAAAAAGAGTTTTTAAAAATTCTAAGAGAAATATCGGAAGAAGGGGATTTAGCTATTACTCTTTTTTTCTAAAGGTCATATATCGTTAATAAAAAGTTTTTAGCAGTTGGTTCTATTTTCCCTTTTCTCACTGCTTCATTCCATTTATCGATAAGTACATTATTCTCATTTAATTGATTGATTGTTTTCTTTCCAAGTTCTTTCATTCTCTCCATATCAACATAAGGCGCCTCAGAATCAATCCCTTTGCAAAGTTTCTTTCCTTTATCCGTGTAAAACATCTTAATTTTCGCTTTCTTTCTATCCTTATTATCTTGTTCAATTCTAAAAGAGAAGGGAAACGTTCTACAAAACAGAGGTCTTAGTTTATAGATCAAACATTTCTTATTTTCTTCGTCATAAAAGTAACACTTCCCGTTTATGTCCTTTTTAATACCAGTAAATGCAGGACCCCTTTCCGTCTCAATTGGAGGTACTACCATTTTTTCTAACTCATCTTCCGAAGGAGGTTTATCAAAGATATAAAATCCAAGAATTTCTAAGGTCTCGTCAATAGTTAAATCTAATCCTTCAATAATTCGAATTAAATCATGATAGGTTACATTCACTAAGGTATTTTTATCAGTACAGCAATTCCCGCATCGTTTGCATTGAAACCTATATTCCTTTTGTTCTCCCATAATAAATCAAAAACTTAAAAGAGATTTGTTATTGATCCTTATCTTCTTCAATGATTGCCGGTACAATAATCTTACGGTTAATCAGACCTTCTAAAGCAAGCATAATTAATTCTTTCTTTTGCTCTGATACAATTTCCATAACATAATCTAATTTAGTAGTTTCTTTATTTTTAGAAAGTGAATAGATCACATTCAGTACACGAGTTTCCATTGTGGTTAGATTTTCTTGATTTCTACTCTTCGCGATTTTTTTTGGATGTGTCAGCTCAAAATCTCCTTTATAATAAAGTTCAAAATAATCTTCAACGATATCCGGAATCTTCTCCTCAAATTCATTCAAACTTCCATCCCAGTGGTCAAATAACTCCGATAATTTCAGAATTAAGGCATTGCATAAATAGCTTACTTGCTCTTTCAATCTCTCTGAAGCTTTATTTTTTAGGATGAGAACCACTCTAAGGTCATCCTGATCGGCAATTAAACAATAGAAATATTTAAAGTCCAGTTCAATAAGTCGTTCTATTCCGTATTGCTTTTTAGCACGATTATCTTTTATTAGTTTTGAACCGGAGAATTCTTCCGAAATTGTAGTTATTGCTTGGATAAAGCCGGAAAAAAGTTCCCTTTTCTGTTTTTCTAAGATAGAATATCCTTGGGTATAAAGAGGTATACCGCTTAATTTGTGGATAACAACAACAGCTTGAATATTTTGAAGGTCCTTAAATTTTTGGGTTTTAGCCATAAGTTCTTCCTCTTCCTTACGTTTCTTAGGAAGCCAAATATAACTTCTAAAGCTAAGTGCACCTAATATACTTGCGGCTCCGATGGATCCTATTAGAAGAGGAAGAATAAGGGGATTAGAATCAATTCTCTCCCTTAAAGATAATTGGAGTTCCATTCCATTGGTGAAAAATCCTATTTTGGAGGTAGAAATTGAAATATTATAAGTTCCTGCCCCATTAAAAGTTTCGGTATCTATAATGGTATCATAAACGCCCGGTAAAACCTCTTCAAAAGAATAGGTTTCATTGTTTGTAAAATTATAATAAATTAATGCTTCCGAAATGGGGATGTCTTTTTCAATGTCTGTAAGATATAACCTTAAAGGAATAATATCCCCATAATACCCTTCAATCTTATAGCCCTCTATGTCTTCAGGTTTTAAAATTGCCATACTGGAATTATGATTAATCGTGAATCTGGATTTCACACCCCCTACATCAATACCATTAGACCAAAAAATAGAGTATTCATATACCCCTCCCGTTGTATTTTGTGAAGCAAAATTGATTCTTGAAAACTGAACTAATCCAGTAGTGGAGTTTGGCTGAATCTTTTCATTATGCCATAAGATTCCTTCTGGACTATACACTTTAAGAGAACAATTTGTATTTTGAAGATCGGGTATCTCCCCTTGATTTGAAATGTTTGTTTTAATGATTGTAGAATCTCCAGATTGAAATTCGGAGTTAACCCACTGTCCATCTTTCAGCATCTTGGTTTTAGTAAGATTAAGATAATTTGGACTCTCCGCAACAAATTTCCACCATCCCGGGAAAATTGCTTGAGATTTAGGAACTTTCAAATTTGTGTCACCGAAATCACCATTTTCAAACGTTCTTGATTGAAGAGTTGGATCTTGAACGGATATGATTTTCCAATTTTCAGGTTTATCAATAATAAATTCAAAATCTTGATACTCCGCCGGCATATATAAATTGTGATAAAATTCCCGAATAATAGTTCCATTGCTTAGAACCCTATAATTAGACCCTTGATCACCTAATTGATTAATTTTTGAATTTGTGATGTGATAACCATAAATTGTATTATTAAGATTAAATTTTAAATCTGGAGAAGTAGTATTTATATCCAAAATGATTGGATTAGAAGTCCAACCTTGATTAAGGTTGATTGAAGATTGACCCCAACTTGCTTTATCATCAAGCAAATTTTCATCAAAACTCAGAGCAATTTCATTTTGGGTTGAATTTGCTACAGTGGTTAAACCAAGGCTAATATTATCAAACCATATCACTTGTTGAAACCGGTTGTAAAAGCCTCCATAACTGGTGGTACTTCTAGATTTAACTCCAAGTGAAAGATTTAATTTTTGATCATAAACTGTTTGTTGGAAAATATTTGAATTATTTATCCACAAATCTAAATAGATCTTCCCCGTATTTTGCCAAGTATTAATTCCACCATCTAAAATATCAGCTAAGCCAATTGAATATACCTTTTCTTTATTTAGTTCTAAGTAAATAAAAAAATCATTTGAATCTATGATAAACTCTCCTAAATAATCAAAACTAATATATCCATCTATAACATTCCCTCTTGGAACTGTAAGGTTTTGAAAAACTTCAACAAATTCATCTTCGTAGTAGGTAACATAATAAGGAGCAGAAATATTTATATCAGCATTCATAGAAACAAAAATTCCATCTGTATTATTTTTATTGCCATATCCAAAGTAAGTTTGGTTATATGTAAAATTGTTCATAGACCATGAATTTTTATTAATGTCAAAATTAGAACTTGCATTATAAAATTCATAAAAATCAATTTGAATTTCTCCAGGATAGTATCCATATTCAGTTAAAAGAGTCATTTTAATAGTATCTCCTAATATCCATGGAGAATAAAAATCACATCGTGTATCTGAAGTATAGTTTGATTCAGTATAACACAAAGTATTATTCTCATCCCATAAGAATAAATAGTCGTAATTTGTTGCTATACGACACTTATTAAAGTGTGCTCTTAATGCGAATGCTCCTGGATGATAAATTTTAGCGTGAACATTACTTGGATCTGTAGGATCAGGATCCTCTTCAGGATCGATACCCCCATCGTTCCATTTATCTTCATAAGTTTTGGAACCATTTTGGAAGGATATTAATGGTCTTAACCCACCGTTTTGAACCCAATCCCGATTATCATGAATATTAGAAACTTTATTTTCAATTTTAGAAGCTTTCCATCCATGTTGACTATCCAAGTAATATTCTAATTTGGTCTCAGATTCATTATTTACCGAAACTTCTTGATCTAATTGGTATGAATTTCCGTAATCTGTGATATCTAATGCGCTTGCA
>CAZZIC010000069.1:0-20159 GCA_964653985.1 uncultured archaeon
ACAATATACATCGCGTTGAAATTAATAATGAGATCGGAGAGAACATAATACAAAAAGCTATGGACTATCCCTCAGAGGAAACTTGGAATATTGCCAAAATTATATTTCCAGATATCGGAGAATATCAACCTCCAATGGCAGAAGAACCACCTACCGATGAACGCAGTTCCTAGAAACTCACTTTTTAATCTTAGTATTATTATACATCTCCAAAAATAAATTAGTTCACTACTTTTACCTAATTTTTAAACTTATATCTAAAGGAATGATAGATTTCTAATATTATGTAAATTTTTCCATTTCTGTAAAACATTTATTCATGGAAAAGTTTAAATCAAACTAAGCAATTTACTTAATTGAAAAACGACTTAAAAGCATTTTCTGCTAAAAAAATTCATATGAAAAAACTTTTTAGTTACTTTATCCAAGGATTTCTCTTAGGAGCGGGATTATTATGTGTTTTTTCTGCTATTCAGAAAGCTAGTTTAGGGGTCAATATTTATTTATGGTATGGTTATCTAGTTCCTTTCTTTTTTGGGGGAACTATAGGCTCAATCGTAGGTTTCTTATATCATAAACAGAAACAAGCATTTTTAAAAAACTTACAAATAGAAAGAGAAGTACAACAAGAACTAAATAGAGTTGTAGAAGAGAAAACCAAAGATCTTACATCTTTAAATGAGTTACTATTAGTTATTAATTTTATAATTACTCATGATTTGTCTAATGCGCTAAATATTATAAAAGGCAATTTAGAATTGTATAAAGAGAATGGAAATGAAAAGTTCTTAAATGAAATTTCCAATTCTTCAAATAAAAGCATCTCTCTATTAAAGAGAATTAGAAAAATTCAATACGGGTCTCTTAAAAGTAAACTAAAAAGAATCAATTCCAGAAAAATAATAAAAGAAGTTCTTTCTGATTATAATTTTAATTTAAAAATTGAAGGATCTGGTTACATATTATCTGATGAGGCTATCGTCTCTGTTTTCGATAATATCTTTTCGAATATTAAAAAGCACGCAAATACCGATAAAGTTGAAATTTCAATTAATCATCAAAATGGTTTTTGTGAAATAGTAATAAGGGATTACGGAAAAGGGATTGATGATAAGATTAAACAGCTATTCCATAAAGAGGATCAAAATTTTAAAGATTTTAAAAAAGTAGGTCTCGGGCTCTTAATAATTAAAAAGACAGTTGAACGATACGGAGGTATGGTGAACATAAGAGATAACAAACCTTCGGGTACTATTTTTAACATTCGACTAAAGAGTCCCAAAACTTAATTCGAGGAAAAGGGGTCGTTATCAGAACTTAAAAGATTTACCTATTCACCTTTTATCTTAAAGTTCTTCCATTTGTTGCTCTATTCTTTTATCAATTTTATACAAATCCTTTGCAAGGCTTGAAGCTTTTTTGATATCTTTCATTAAGTTATTTAATAGGTTGTACCTTTGCTCATCTTCGAAATTGTTGGTGATTTTTATTAATCTCTCCATAGGATCGATTAAATCATTGTACAATCTTAACTGATTACTTTCAAAATCTTCATAGGTATCTACTACATGATCTTCGAGATCTTCTTTCTCTTTTATCAGATCCGGAAAATTTCCAACTTTTTCGGCTTTACTTCTCAGAAAATTAACTATTTCTTCCTCTCTGATTTGCATTGCTAAATCCGCTGCCTTTAAAAAACGTTTTTTTGCTTTTTTATAATTTTCATCTTTGAAATACTGATCTGCTTCTCTCACTAAACCTGCTAATTCTTCGGGAATTTCCTCCCCTAAGTCAATTAACTCTCTTGCTTCTTGTAATTTACCATCATCAAGCATCTTTTTCGTTTTTTCATTAATAGTTTCTTGAATAATTCTTGGTTCCTTAAGTTTCTCTAAAACGCTCAAGATAGAATTTAACATCTCTTTTAATAATGTTTTCATCTTGCTTTTATCAATCTTATCCAAGTTATCTATAAGAGTTTGTTCGATGCTTTCAAACATACTTTTTAGAGATACTAAATCCTCCTTTTCCCTTAAGATAAATCCAAGATAATAATCTTTAGATATTTTTTCAGAGGACACTCTGCTAGAGAAATATTTATATTCTTTTTTAGGAACCGTAGCATCAATTAAATTTTTATTCACATGCTTTTCTGTAAGCTCTTTTAAGATATCTTTTGTAAAACTCTTTTCAGCAATATTATATTCAGCAATTGCTGTTGGGCCAAAAGTGTCGTCTATCTCATATAATATAATTCCAATCGGCATTTTATAATCCTCTTTCTTTCTTCTATTAAAAATAGTTTAGCAACTATATAATATTTTTTTAATAATTTAGTGATTCAAGAGAAATTATAAAAATTGTTATTAATGAGAATACACAAGAAACCTTTATATTTATGAAACGCAGAACCATACTTGAGAGTAAAAATATTAAATGGTGTAAAAAATTAGAGCACGAGCTTGCGCCAAATGTAAAAAATATGTGTTAATTGTTCCTAATGATCCAATAAATGAGGAATTTTTAGGTAAATTTGAAAAGATCCATGAAAGTCATACTCTAATTACAATAGAAGAATCTGAAGTTAAAGATAATTATGAAAATCTTAATTATGAGAAGGAAAATTAATTTTTATTATCATTATCATTATTATTATTAATAGTTAGTTCTGATCCTTGTAGGTAATTCTTTTATCTTTTATAGGTTTGATATCCATTCCTCCGGAAAAAATCTTCCCATATTTGTTTTCAAATACCTTTTCAATTTCTTCTAACGGTAAATCTGCATGAGTTTCTCTATCTTTAAGGTATTCTACAAACAACCCTCCATTTTCGTCCTTTATTGGAAAAACTCCCTTTTCATAGGAGACTAAAGGTAAGAAGCCAGCTTTTATGCAAGTTGCCTTATCTAATGATGGTGTTAACTTTTTCCACCTATTATTAATCCATAACTCTGAATAACCATGATAATACATAATATTCGTTCCCATAAATTCAACGACCTTCTCTGAAATTTTATGATTTATAATATCAACCAGATGGATTCTCGCTGGAATTCCTAATGCTCTTGCAAAAGAACTCAAAAGAATTGCTTTGGAAACACAAAATCCATATCCTCTTCTCAATGTGGTACTGGCTTTAAAGTTTGCTTTAATTTGGGGAATATATGATATCATATTGTATTTTATTTCATCCCTCACCCAATAAAACAAAGATTTAGCTTGTTCTTCCTTAGATTTTAATCCTTGTGTAAGCTCTTTAGCTTTATTTGCGACTTTAGTTCTATTAAAGTTAAAAAATTCGGTGGATTGTAAATATCTTTCAAAATTAGAAATAGATCATCAACTCTCCTTAGAAGTTTCTCCTCTTCTTGCTCTTGATTTTAATTCCTCAATAGCTTCACTATATTTTTCATTGAATTCTTTTTCTACTTCCTCATAAGGAAAATCCAGAAAAACACCCCGATCATTGACATATTCAACGAAAACGTTCCCATTCTCATCATTTGGAGCCAATAATGCATCATTCTCCCCATCAAACTCTACTAAGGGATATCCTGCTTTTTCTGAGGTATATTTATCAAATACAGGGGTAGCTTTTACCCATTTTTCATTTAATAAAAGTTCCGAATACCCATGAAAATAAAATACATTTGTTTTCATATGAGCTGTTGATTTTTTAGGTGCTTTATGATTTATTATATCCGCAAGGTGGAGTCGAGAAGGAATACCCACTGCTCGAGCTAACGCAGATAGGAGAATTGCCTTTGATACACAAAATCCATTACGTCTTCTGAGAGTAGTACTGGCTTTAAAATTGCTTTTTATCATATAAAATGCATACATATTATATCTTATCTTATCTCTTACCCAATAAAATAATGCAATAGCCATTTCCTTTTTGCTAACTGAATTCTTCGTAATTTCTAGAGCTTTCTTTTTAACCCGAGTCTTATCAAAATCTAAAAACTCGGTTGGGACCAGGTATTTTTTTAACTCTTTCATATTAAATCAAATAGTTTGTAATTTGAGGTTAAATACATACTGTAGCAATAAAGTCGATTAAATCGATAAGGTGAATCTTTTCTTTAGCTTCTGACTCCATGATATTATAGGCATCATTAAGATTGTTTATACAAAATGGACAACTCGTTGTTAAAATATCTGCATTTGTATCTATTGCCTCAGTGATCCTCTCTTGAGATATCTTTAAGGCTAGTTCTGGGAATTGACTTTTAAGACCTCCACCAGCGCCACAGCACCATGCATTTTTTCGATTTCTCTTCATCTCAACCAGTTCTACTCCCGGGATCAATTCAAGCAAATTTCTTGGTATCTCATATAAATCCATATGTCTTCCTAAATGGCATGGATCGTGATAAGTTATCTTATAAGATTCTTCACTCGAAGATTCTTCACTCGCTTGGTTTAAAGTTAATTCTTCCTTTTTTAAAAGATCATAAAGAATTTCGGTGATATGTTTTATTTCAAAAGGAAGATGCTTACCTAAGATTTCGGGATAATCTTTCTTCAATGTTCGATAGCAACCCGCACAAGCAGTAAATACTGTTTTTGCTCCCATCTCTTCAAGTTGTCTGACATTTTCTTCTGCTTGTTTCCTTGCTACCTTTTCATCCCCTATCCTTAAAGCAATTGATCCACAACATTTCTCGTTTTTAGATAATGCAATTTCCTTACCGGCTTTTTTTAGGATCTTCATCATATTTCTTAAGGTGTCTGATTGCCTAAGTGGCATTGTACACCCTCCAAAGAATGCGAGCTCTCCCTTCTGCTTTATATTCGAGAATTCTGATGCCCATGCGTATTTTTCTTCCCTTTTTTCACCATAAGGATTATTCATTTCCGAATCTTCCATAAATTCTATAAGTTGTTTATGTCTGTCTAAGGGGGCATAACCTTGCTCTACTAAATCTTTCCTTAAAGCATTCCACACCTCGACATGATCGATCCATTTTGAAGTATTTAAAACTATATTTTCATTTTGGGTTTGATGACAGACTTCAGTACAATTTCCACATTCGCTGCATTGGTAAACAAATTCTGCAAGCTCTTTATTAAGCGGTAATTTACCTTCTAAAATACTTTTTAAAACATTCATCCTTCCTCGAGAAAAATATATCTCAAATGCTTCCTCTCCTTTCGCTTCTTTTATTGGACATGTTAAATAACGACCAACTGCGGGTCTAATAGCATAACCACAATCTCCACAACCCTTTTGCAATTTAAAGGTAAGTCTTTAAATTTATACAAGAGAAAATGGCTTGCCATTCTTTCTTTAAATTTTTTAACTGAGACATAATATTAATTGAATTATAATTTAAGTTATATTTAGATATTACTGTTATAATTATTTTTATGAATTATTTGAGAAAATTAAACGAACTTCTATTTTTTAGTATATACTGAATTTAAAAAATACTGACAATTTTCAAAAACAACCATCTTCGAAGTCAATAACTCGTTAATAAGACCGTATAAAGACTTGCGTCTCATATTGCAAACTAGAAAAATCTAATTATAAACTTTTAAAAAAATAGTTATCTCTGAGAGAAATTTAAAAAAATGGATAATCTATAAAAACATTAACTTATATGGTTTATTTCGATATGAGGAATGTTAAGGAATATAAATTTAACAAAAAGATTTAGAGTTATCAAAAAATTTTAAAAATTCATTCTCGGTTAAGATTTCTTCCTCGTGGAAGAGGGTCAAATATAATAAAGTCTTTACCTTACCTTTTGACTTTGAGATTCGCTCCAAAAGATAAAGTACTCCATCTCTCATAATATTTAAATCCTCTTCATAATTGGGTTCAAGAATAATTTGGTGATCGAAATATTGATTTATCCTTTTTGAAACTTTTCTCTTCTTGCCTCCCGAGAAGATAATCCTCATATAATTTTCTTTTTCTTCGGGTGGGATGATCTCATCAATTAAAGTACGAAAACTCTTTATTATAGTTTCAATAGACCTTCCGTCTTTCATATAAAAATGAATGATTTGATCATTTTAAATAAAATTTCTTTGTTATATAATGAAAAAGAATAAATAATCTTAATATGTGTTTTAAAAATTTTTAAAAATTTGTGAATAGATGGATTTGGGATAAAAGTATTGATTAAGTCAATCTTATTTAATCTCTCAAATTATATCCCGAAATTGAATTTTCCTCGACTAAGAATCAGATTCGGATCCAAACTTTTCTTAGTAGATTTCATCATTTCATAGAACTCCTCAGAATATGCACCTATGTCGACCATTAAACGGCTTAAAAAGTCCCCCATCATATACCATTGTACACCATGCTCAGTTACTCTCTCTAAAATTGACTTCCATAATTTCTCATTTACCTCATCTATTATATCATGATATTGACCATCATTATAGGCAGAAAAACTTGTAAATCCACAAGTTAATTCTACATTACAATGATCGATAAGTAATATGGGACCACTTCCAGTTATGGGTCTTTGTCCTGTTATTTCCGTGATCTTCTGTATGTCATCATTATGTTCCATATCCCATTGGTCTAAATCTGTTAAAATCTCGGGATATGTATTGATTGGAGTAAAACATTCTGCAGTCAATGGTTCTAGAGCTGGAAACATACCCCATAAATTATGATACGTTTGCCAGTGACCTTGTTCTTCATAATGCCATTTAGCATAATTTCCGTCTGAGATCTCCGAACCCAGTTCTTCCGTCTTCTTCTTACTTAATATTATTTCATCCAATTGCTTTGTTTTTTCCTCTAATTCCCCCTCGGAATTAGCTTCAATAGTGTAAAAAAAGATCCCTCGTTTCCTCTTTAGATCATCCCACATTGGAAATAACCCCTGGGAGCATCCGATATTAACAACTAAATCCATTATATACATTGCATCATATACATCTATTCCCTTTTTTCGGATTTCACTAAAAATTTCAGAGCTAATTTGAGCAGACTTTCTCTGAAGTGAAAATGTTTTATAATTCGCATAGGGAGGACGAGGAAAAACTTGCAAAGCTACTTTTGTTTTTACACCAAAAATTCCGTTATCTCCGCAAAATAGACCCGCTAGATCGGGACCATTTCCGAATCTATTAAAATGCTGGTTAGTATATTTGTTGGCTTTTGATCCAGTTTCGATGATATCTCCATTTGGAAGTACAACTTCTAAACCTACTAATTGATTGGTACACGCTCCATACTTAGCGCATCCACCTCCTCCTACAGAGTGGTGAGAAATTCCTCCTCCTATTGAAGCAGTCATCCCACTTCCTGGACCCATACAGCCTGTATACAATCCATAATCATTCAGATACTCATTTACTTTTCCCCATGAAGTCCCAGCCTCAACAACAACTATAAGATTGTCTTGGTCCAACTTAATTATATTATCCATCCTTTTCATATCCAAAAGAATTCCTTTATCTCCAATGGGTTTACTGCCTCCAAACTCACAATCTCCCCCACCTCTAATAAAAACCGGAATATCCTCATCATTTGCAACTTTTAGTATCTCAGAAACTTCTTTTGCATCTTTAGGTCTTACTACTACATCAGGTATCCCTTGTAATAGAGGATCTACATTTCTTGAATAAGCATGACATGTAAACTCATCCTCTTTAACAAAGGCTTTAGAAACTATTTTTTCAAGTTTTTGATATAATTCTGTCATCTTTCCTATGATTTACATCTCTCTAAATTTAAAATAATTTTACTTTACTTAAAATTAGATTTAGACTTATATATAAGTTGACTTGTTCAGATTCAATAACTAAAACTAAGGGATTTTAAGGTTATTTTTATAATTTTATCTTCAATGTGAAGGAATTTTTTGAATCATTTTCTAATTTGTTGCGAAACAACTAGAGTAAGTATAAGTAAAAATAAAAGGTTTGAATAATATCCTCAAATATCGCATAGTGCTTAAAAAAACAAGAGCTTCCTCAAGATTATTTAGACACATTGGATAATGAACCATGAATTTTACTATTAAAAAAGCTAATGAAGAAAATGCTCCCTATATTCACCAACTTTTAATGAAAGCATTCAAGAAATATCGAGATTTTTACACAAAAGAAGGCTTTGAAGATACCGTGCTCTCGGGAAATAGAGCAAAAAAACGGATACGAAATATGAACGTATATGTTGCCATTGATAACGAAGGAAGAATAATTGGAACTATCGGATGGCAAAAGGTCAACAATGATGAGGCTCATCTTAGGGGGATGGCTGTCCATCCTAAATGTCAAGGAATGGGAGTTGCAGAAGATCTTCTAAAAAAAGTAGAAACGGATGTATTATCGAAAAATCTTTCAAAATTGACCCTTGATACAACAAACATATTACAAAGAGCCCAACATTTTTATAGAAAGCATGGTTTTAAAAAAACTGGCAAAATCGATGATTTTTTTGGGCGCACTGTTTACGAATTTGCCAAAACACTACATTCATAGAGTTTTTGAACTTTTTATTTTCATTAGGAAAATTTTAGTGATTATATCTGAAAACTATTACACTGCTACCTTTTTATTTCGGTATAAATAATTAATATAATCACAAGACTCAGTAAATAGTTTAAATCTTAGAATAGCTTAATACAAGAAATATGACTGCCGACAATATTATTTCAAAACCAGAAGAAATCATTAAGAAGAAACTAATAAATGTTTCTACTCGTCAAAATAATTATGATGTAATTCCTCCGATTATAGGGATTATAATCGGAGATCAATACGGAAATGCATTATTGTTGTTTGAATATAAGTCATCTGATTCGAATTACAAACCAATCAGACATTATTTATCAGGAAATGATAAAGATCTCATAGAATTAGATTTGATCTCAATGTATTTTAGTTCATTTAAGGTATTTGCGGGTCAAACGAATATTAAGAATCTTTCCAACCTAGAAATTCATGGTTCAAATATCAAGACTCAAATTTACTTTCGATTTGATGATTATATCATTATAGTTTTTTTAAACTCAAATACTAAACTGAATTCAAAAGAACAGACCGAAATGGTTCATCATCTTGAAGATTTGTTATCACAATACGATACTGAATTAAAAAATTTTAATCTAAGTAGTTCTAAAAGTGTTCTTAAAAGATTAACCAAAGAAGGCAGCAGATGGTTAAAGAGATTAAATCGAAGTTATCTGAAAAAATTCCAAAAATCCTATTTAGAAAAGCATGAAAATATAGAGATATTTTCGGATAAATTATGTAGAATAGTAGAAAATGAGATTTCGGAGTATTTAGGAAAAGTAGATGACGCTCTCATCTATAATCTCTTAAGAGAAATCAATATCAAAGTTCAAGATGACCTTTTTAATCTACTCCCTTAACTTTTAATCATAAAAATAAAATAGTTATCTCTCTATTTTTTATTCATTGAAACTCTATTTAATCTATAAATCTACAAATAAGTGTGAAAGTATATTTCAACTGTGAATAAGAAATGATTGATGAATTAGCTCTTATTATTTTCATTTTATGTGTATGTTCATATTCAATACTCTTAGTATATCGATTCAGAAGTAAAAAACCATTCAAATTGACGTTATATAACCTTATTTATCGAGATTGGGTGGAGAATAGGCTTAAGAAAAACTCGGAAATTGCCACACATAATATTCTTAGGAATTTCCAGATGAGTAATTCTACTATAACTTCTGCTCTTTTCATACTATTAGGGATTATCATAGGTATTTACCCTCAAAATAATGGTTCTGAGTTGTTTTGGGCGTTAATTTCTTTAAGATTTGTTAAAATCGCTCTGAATTCCTTTTTGATTATATTTTGCATCTTGAATTTTATATTATCAATCCGCTCAATAACTAGATTAAATTTGTTAATAAGCGGAGATCCTGGAAAGTACCAACTAAATGGAAGGACAGGTATTGACGCAGCTAAAAAGTCATTTATTCGAGCAAAAAGTCATTGGATGATAGGAATAAGGGGACTTTTTTACTTGACAGCCACTCTTTTCTGGTTCCTAAGTAATTATTTCTTCATTATAATGACTATTGGAATAACTTTATATTTTATCATAATTCGAGATATTAGGAAACTAAAAACTGATGAAAGTATATAATAATCGTACTGGAGTGATATTAAAACTAAGAAATGATGGAAGAAAATAATTTTGGGTTGAAAAATATACTAAAAGGCGTCTTTACCACAGTTTTAACAATTCCGATAGTTTTTGGTGTTAACATTGAATACATTTTTATAAGATCATTTAATCTGATCATGATTTTATTTCTCTTTATTGGATTTCTAATTATTTTTTTAGGGGGATTATTGTTAATTAAGTACGTCTTTAGGAAAGAAGCGCTTGAGGAAATGAAAACGCATGAAGTTATTCTTGCTTTCCAGAAAAATGATAAAATGACGCTTTTATTTTGGTTTCCTTTAACGATGCTAATGGAAGAATTGATATTTCGCTACTATTTAACAGGTTTTTTAGATAAATTACTCTCTCCTATTCACACAATATTGTTATCGGCAATTATTTTTGGAATATATCATATTCATGTTTGGTTTTTATTTAAAAATCTCAAGATTGTATTTTCATATATTGGATATTCTTTTACGCTAGGATTACTTTTAGGATTTATTCTCTTGACTCTAGGGATATTTTTTTGTATTTTTATTCACTCCTCTTTAATCTTATTTATCTATTATAAAATCTCTAATAAAACGGCAAAAAATTAAGAAAATTAAACATTTACTCTCCTATAAACAATTCATTATTCGAGTGAATTAGATGGACTTGTATTTTCGAAAACTAAAAAGAAAGGATATACCTCAAATATTAGAAATAAGTAAAGAAATCTGGGAAGGTGAGGATTATATCCCAAATGTGATAGAAGCATGGCTGGAGGAAGATAACTCTTATAATTATGGTGCATTTTTAGATGAAGAGATGAATAACCTAGTTGGATTTGGAAGGGTCAAGATCCTATCTAAGAGCTTAGTTTGGTTAGAGGGTGGAAGAGTTAAAAAGGATCAACAAAAGAGAGGGATTGGAGAAAAACTTATGAAACATGCGTTAGAATATGCAAAGAAAATTGGTGCCAAGAAAGCTCAATATGATACTTCCTCTCAAAATTATGGTTCTCTAGCTTTAGCAGACAGATTAGGTTTTGTTAGAAAATTTAGAATGGAAATCCTTTTCTGTAAAGAAGCGGATATTCAATTACAAGAAAATTTCTCATATGATTCTATTAGAATCTTAAGCCCAAAAAAAGCACTGAATGTGTATGAAAAGATTGATAATGGCCCTAATGATGAGATATGCGTTGGTTGGTCTTATATTCCCAAAAAATTGAAATTCCTTAAAAGACAAGAAGGAAAATGGATTTCCAATATAGAAGCTATAATTCATGACAAATCCTCTCCAAAAGAAAAGCAAGATAAAGATTCAGAAATTGCGGTGGGGTGGATGATCCTTTACGGAGCTCCCTCTTATGCTAAAGAACTCCTTCAATTTTCATTGGAGAAACATAAAAATAGCTCTAAATTCAAATCTTACTACCTCTTTTGTCATCTTGCTTTACTAAAAGTTGTAAAAGAACTTGGTTTTCACCGGGAAGAAGATGGTCCAGAAGGGGTTATCCTTTTTGAAAAGGATCTTTGAACCTCTTTTCATAGTTTTTTCATAGTTTAAATTTCAATATGAAAGGACTTCTCCCAAACTACAATTATATATTTGACCAGTAATTACTTTTGTTTTTATTAATAATTCAAGGGTAGGAATAAGATCTTCTGGATAGAGTTGCTTATTGATTAATTGGGACCCTGTTATTTTTTTCAGTAGCTCTTTCCGTTCGATCTCATTTTTTTCGATTTTTTGATTTATTTCTCTTTTATGTCTTGGAGTGAATACATAAGTGGGAGAGATTCCATTTATCTTGATGTTATACTTAGCAGTTTCGGCAGCAGCATATTGAATCATAGTGGCTAATGCCGATTTAGCCATTCCGTAGGGAGCTTTTTTTGAAGATATTCTTTTAGCAGAGGAGGAAACAATATGAATGACATTCCCTCCTTGACTTTTCATCAATTCTATAGCCTCTTTTGTAATCAAGAAAGCAGAGATAAGATTCACCCTAAAAACTTGCATAAATTGAGTCAATGGAAAATTCTCTAGTAGATTTGAATAAAGACTTCCTCCTATAGTGTTTATAAGGATATCTAAATGGTCATATCTTTCTTCGATGTGTGCAAATAACTTTTTAACATTTTTTTCTTCCGTTAAATCCATTGAATAATGTGTAAGGTTTTTTGGAATTTTATCAAATTTAAGAACCTCCTTTTCTGAAGAACGGCTTGAAGTAAACAATACTTTAACTTTATCAATTAAATAGTGGAGAAAGGTATTTCCGATCCCCCCTCCTACTCCTGTTATGAGCACAACTTTTTCGGACATTTTTTGCTCCATAGAATAACTTTAATAATCGATATTTAATAATCATTCTATTTAAAATTAAAAGGGAACGAGAAAGAAAAAAATCAAAAATCTATTAAAAAATTCATGATATTCATAATGATTTTTAAGAGTTATTATTCAAGAATTTCTCCATTTTCTAATGGTATGAACATTGAATCCAAATTATTTCTTGTGATTCCTGTTTTTACCTGATTTGCTACTTTCTTACCTAGCGGATTCCATCTATAATGAATAGGAATGACAATCTGAGGCTTAATTTGTTTAATCCCTGATAAGACTTCCTCGTAATTCATAGTTCTAAAACCATCCATGCTCATAAAGGCTATGTCTGGATTTTTAATGTCTGCGACCTCTTTAGTATCTCCCGAATGATATATTTTAGTATTCTCTACGTCAATAATAAAACCCATATTTGTACCGCAAGGTATATATTGATTATAATTCAGTGTTCCAAAGAGGTCTCCAATAATTCCTTCTAGATTAAATCGATGTGATGCCTTTACAGCTTTTATTTTAACTCCCTTTTGTTTTACTACTTCTCCGGGTTCAATTGGCAGGCATTGGATTGAATTGAGTTTCCCCTTTAAGAAAGAACAAATTTTAGTTGAAGCTATAACAATCGCACTCTTTCTTTTCAATATCTTTATCGTCTGACCAAAATGGTCTCCATGACCATGAGTAATCAAGATCATATCTGGATTTACTTGTTCTGCCCATAATGCTGCATTTGGATTATATTCCGTAAGTCCTTCTATGCCATAGCCCTTCAAATAGGGGTCTATGAGTATTTTATATTTACTTTTAATATAAAGAGAAGAATGACCGACATATTGAATTTTAATCAAACTTTACACTTCATTGTTTTTTAATTTCGCTGATTATAATATCTCGATGTTAATGATGTTTTAAAACATAGTACAAATATATTTATAGCAAAAAGCAATTAATATTTTTAGTTAATAATTCTTAAAGGTCTAATGAAATTCCTATAAAGCGTAAGAAAACAATTTCAATTTGAATTTTTAATGTCGGAGTCCAACAAAAAGGAAATTATTGAACTTCTTGAACAATCTATATTAGGCGAAATTACCACAAGATGTAAATATCTTCATTTTGCAGATAAAGCGGAAGAGGAGGATTATTTAATAATATCAAAACTTTTTAAAGCTGTTGCTTGCGCTGAACACATTCATTATAATAACTTTCTTAATGCGCTTGCGGCACTTAAAAATGAGGAAATTCTTCCAGACAAATACTTCCATTTTAATTTGACGGATATTAAAAAACAAGTTAACAACTCTAATATTAATTTACTTAACGCAAGAGTAACCGAGTCGTTTGAATTTAATCAAAAATATAAGAACTCTTATATGAAAGCTGTAAAATATGGGGCTCCATTAATAATGAAATCAGTGGAATATGCTAGACTCGCAGAAAAATCTCACGCTAATCTTTTTTCTTCGTTTATTAAAGATTTAAATAATAACAATTTGGTTGATCAAGATTTCAAAATTTGTATAAATTGTGGAAATGTTGTTTTGATAAATACACCCGAAGCTTGTGGAATCTGTAATGAAAATTCTAATACATTTAAAAAATGTTCAGAGATTACTAATACAATCCCAAAATGTTTAAATATAGAGTAATTTGGGATAAATTTAATCTAATTTATTTACTACTCCTTTTTCATGAAACTTTATTTTCTTTCATAACTTTACAAGTATAATTATCCATAATCCTTTTATATGATATTTTCATACCTTCTTGGAATTATTTTTGCTGTAAGCGCTGGGGTCCTTAATTCAGTAGGGGCTATAATGCAAAAAAAGGTAGTGAATGAAATCCCCGAGGAATTAAGAAACAATGATTTCACCAAGAGCTTATTAAAGGATCCGATTTGGTTATCGGGATTTATTTTAAGTATGGGAGTGGGTACACTGTTCTTTATTATTGCTCAATCATTTATCGGACCAGCTTTAGTCCCTGGGCTTATGGCTTCTGGCTTGATAATACAAGTGGTTGGTTCTGTAAAAATAATTGGAGAAACTGAAAAATTAAAATTAAGTGAGATTGTGGCAATATTTACAATGGTTATTGGCATATTTCTTATTGGATTTAGTGGCTTATCTATACCAAGCAGTCAGATTAACCTTACAGATCTTTCCTTCCTATTTAGGATTTTTCTTTTTTCGGTTATCATTGTAGGGTTTTGGGCTCTCTTCTTTGTTTTAGGTAAGAAGATCGATAAAAGAAAAGGTTTGCTTATATCCGTTTCTGGGGGCTTCTTATTTTGTCTTTCCAATTTTTGGGTCGGCCCTTGGTTAGCCTCTGCAGATCTCCTTTTTTCGAACAATTTATCAATATTTGATGTATTCATTTTTATTGGTTCTTTAGTGATTTTAGTATCTTCAAATCTCTCTGCGTTAAGACTAAACCAAGAAGCTTATAAACATGAGCAAGTAAATCGATCTCAGCCATTTTCTATGGCTCCTACTCAGATATTTGCGGTATTCATCTATTTCTTTGTATATCTAAGAACATCTTCTGTTTTATCCTTATTTTTCATTGTTTCTGGGATAATTTTAGTATTATCGAGTGCTTTTGTTTTAGGAAATAGAGTTGTCGAAATTGAAACCATCGAATAGCTTTTTATTACGATTGTATCTTAATTTATGCTTTTAATATAAAAATTAAGAGATTCAAATAAGATTTTAAAAAAATTTCAAAATCTTAGGGAATACTATAAGAAAAAATGAACGAATCTTGAATTATAATCCTAATCCTAATATACCCGTTCATAAAAATATTTATAAAGAATTTCTAATTTAAGAAATTGAACAACATTTTCAACAAAATTATTTCAAGGAAAAACCTTTTTCAATAGGAAGATCTTACAATGTCAGATCAATTTCGAACATATGAGGAAATTTGTTTGGAAAAGCTAAAAGAACTTGGGACCGCAACAGCTAAGGATTGGTGTGATGCATTAGGTTATAAACACCCCAGTAATATATTCAAAATAGTTCGGAGAATTAAGAAGAATCATCCAGACAAGTTAAAAATTTATAAAAATCAAAATCCTCGAAGATATGAAGCTTTATAAAAACCTTTTTTATTCTTGATTACAAATCATTTAAACAAGTTTTCTTCTTTTTTTCTAATTAAATGATATCGCATCCATTCAATTTCTCTTTTTAAATTAGAGGACTATTTAATTGATTCATAAGATTTTTAAGAATTAACTTAAATTATTAAGTTAGTTGAAGTTAAAATTTTAATTTCTATTTAGTAACTGGGAAAAAATATAGAATTTTATTATTTTCCAAGGGTGCTAAAATTAAATTGAAATATATATTTAATCACAAAAATTAAAATGTGAATAATTTTAAGTTGGGGGAGACTAATTGCCATCGGTTCTAATTGTAGAAGATGATGCCTCTATTTTACAATTATATCAAATGATTTTAAGTTCTTCGGGTTTTAATGTTATAGGTGTTGCACAGAATGGGCAAGAGGGTATTGAAAAATACAGATCATTTCCCTCAAAACCGGATTTAGTTATAATGGATTATAGGATGCCTATAAAAGATGGAATACAAGCATCTATAGAGATTTTAGAATTGAATAAATCGGCGAAAATAATTTTTGCCACAGCGGACGAAGAGGTCCAAAATAAAGCTAAAAAAATAGGCGTAAAAGACATTTTAAAAAAACCGTTTGAAATTAAGGACATGATTAAAGCTTTAAATTCTATTTTAAACCAAAAATAAAAGAATGAAGCTCTGTAAAGAACTATATTACTGAGTATTTTAATCCTATATTAAATTTCTAATGGAGTTATAAGAATTTCATTCTTCCCGAGATATGATAAATAATATAGGAAATATTTAATTGAATTAGTTAAAAATTAATCTTTAATTAATTATATCTGAGAATGCCGAATAAGAACCTTAAAACGATCTTAGCCCAGATTAATCCTATTGTGGGAGATATTGAATATAACTGTAATAGGATCATTAGTGTTATTAAATCTAATTCTGAGGCTGATGTAATAATTTTTCCCGAAATGGTCCTTAGCGGATATCCATTGATGGATCATATTCTGGATCCTTTAATTCAGGAAAAAAATCAAAAGGCAATTGAGAAAATTAAAAATGTGAGAACCGAATCTACTATTATTTTAGGCACATTTACTCAACCTCAAGAATTGGAAGGAAAATTTCATAGATTTTATAACTCGGCATTAATCATGGAAAATAATGAAATTAAATATATAGAAAATAAAAGATTATTACCCACCTACGATATTTTTGATGAGGAAAGGTATTTTTCTTTTGATAATAAGTTTACTCCCGTTGAGATAAAGGGAATTAAATCGGGTATTCTTATCTGTGAAGATATTTGGGATCGGAACTATGATCTGAAAGTTTCCGAGAAGCTGGTGAAAAATGGAGCGGAATTACTAATTGTCATTAACGCATCTCCCTATCATATTGGAAAATTCGAGAAACGTCTTGATATTGTTTCGGAGAAAGCAAAATCATTCTCTGTTCCTATAATTTATGTTAATACGGTGGGTGGATTGGATGAGATAATATATGATGGTCAAAGTTTTATTTTAGACGATCTGGGAAATTTAATCTTCTTGCTTGATGGATTTAAAGAACAAAATGAGTATTTTAATCTCTCTATTAGTTCGTCAAAATCAAATAAACTCCTTTCTTATACTAGAGATTGGAAAGAAAATGTTTTGAATGCCTTAACACTCAATCTCTATGATTACTATAATAAAAGCGGAATTTTTGATGGTATTGTTCTGGGATTAAGTGGCGGAATTGATTCGGCCTTTACTGCTTATATTAGTGCAAAAGCTCTGGGTTCAGAGAAAGTTACTGCTATTATGATGCCAACAAGATTTACTTCGGAGAAAAGCTTAACGTTAGCTAAGGAACTTTGTGATAATTTATCTATTGAATATAAAATTCACCCTATAGGTGAATTATTCGATTCTTATCAACAAGATATTGAAAAGAATATTGGGAAATTGCCTTTTGATGTTGCTGATGAAAATTTGCAAGCAAGAATAAGGGCTACAATTTTGATGTACTATTCCAATAAGTTTAATTGGTTGTTGGTATCTACAGGTAATAAATCTGAAATTGGTGTAGGGTATTGTACTCTCTATGGGGATACAAATGGTGGCAAAAATATTCCGGGGGATTTACTAAAAACACAAATATATCAAATTTGCGACTGGATTAATAAAGATGAGGAAATAATACCTCAAGGAATCATTGATCGCCCCCCCACAGCAGAATTGCGAGAAGATCAGAAGGATGAGGATTCTTTACCTCGATATGAAATATTGGATAAAATATTAAAAGAAATTATCGAAAATGGGATAGGAAACGAGTCTGAAAATCTTAGAGATGAGGGAATAGATAAAAAAACGATAGACCGTGTAAGGAAACTATACCTCAATTCAGAATTTAAGCGCCGCCAATTAGTTCAAACAATTAGAGTCAGTGAGAGCGCTTTCGGAATTGGGAGACGTTATCCTGTTTTAAAGAAAATTAATTTTTAGGTCTAAGAACTCTATTACATTGAGGAGCAAATCGTTAAATGGTTGAAATTGTAATATTACAAAGGCAACAATTAAGGCTAAAATAAATCCTATAATCACGTCTGTAAGGTAATGAATGCCTAAATACAACCGAGAGAAGCCCACAAGTATCCCTAAAATTATGAGAACAATAAGGATATAAAGATTATTTGAAACTACTCCTATAATAATGAAATTTAAATTAGAATAGTATGTATGACCGCTTGGAAAAGAATGGTCTCTTGTTTTAATTTTTAGAGGTTTTACATTTTTACATATTTTTTGTGGTCTTTTTCTTTTTAATAATCTTTTCATAGGGAATATAATTAAAAGATATGATAAAGCGGCTACTAATAAGAAAGAGGACAATTGGGAATTGAAAAATAAAATGCTTAATAACCCCATACTAATCCAAAAATAAAAAGAACCGAGTGTTGTAATTAATCTCCAAAAATAATTTCCAATTTTAGATCTCTGGTTCTGAATTTTAGTTAAAACTTTACAATCTACTTTTAACATAGATTTTTTAACTTTTGCTCTTACTCTTTGTATTCTTCTGTTTTCTACTTCCATCTTAATAATTCTTTAAAACCCTGTACTGTATGATTAATCTAATAGTCTTTTTGTATTCAATCTTACCGTTTTAAACTATTAATTAAATAATGGACTCCATATTTTTTATTTAGAATTTTTCTGATTTCACTTATATAGAATAAAAGTTTTTGCTAAAAGTATGACTAATATAATTTTGGAAGATACTTGGAAAACACCGCTAAGTCCTTACTTAACAAAACTCATAATTTATGACTTTTTTAAACAAAATGGTATTGAAGAAATAGATGATTCTGAAGGTGACCTAATCGTTGGGCAATATAAATCTGAATTTAATTCTGGATCTTTCTTTAAAACTACCTTAATTAAAAGTTCAGAACTTCCCGTAAAAATCCGTATAAATCTTGAAGATATAGGAAGAGAAATAAGGATTAACTTAAAGATGGAAGATATGTTTGAAGGATCGGGTATTGGAATTAAAAGAAAATATAAAAATCTCTTTGGAAAATTGACTAATCAGCTAAAGATTGCCCTATTTCAAAAAGAAAAGCAGAAAGAAGAGCGTTTTATCTGTCCAAATTGTAATGCTAGAGGTTTTGAAAACCCAAATCAAAAAATCTGCGAAAAATGTGGCTTTGAATTAAAAAACCTTTAAATAAAAGTATTCTTCATAAATAAGAAATATTTTAAAGAAAGTTCACTATTAGAAGATTTAGATAATTAGAAAATTTTACAATCGTTCCTAGACGAAAAAGAATAATATATTATATAATGATTTTTCTTATAAAGTGATAACTTATGAAAGATGATTTACAAGCAAATGCTAATAAATATGACCCAATGTCAAATATTAGTTTTAGGATAATGTCATTCTTCTTTAGAATAAGAGATTTTTTTAAACCTCCCTCCGAAAAATTAGAAAAATTTAATATTAGTAATGGAGATTATCTTCTAGATTATGGATGTGGTCCCGGTAGTTATACGATTGAAGCTGCAAAAATGGTTAATAGCAAAGGAAAGGTTTATGCAGCTGATATTCATCCAATCGCTATTAAAAAAATAAAAAAGAAAGCAGAAAAGGAAAATTTAAAAAATATCACTCCACTTTTAACAGATCATGAAACTGGTTTAGAAGACAATTCTATGGATTTTATAATATGTTTTGATGTATTACATGAAATTCAGAACCAACAGGCAGTTTTGAACGAATTTCACCGAGTATTAAAACCTAACGGGCTATTAATTTTTGACGATCACCATTTTAAAGAGAAAGAGATAATCGATAAGCTTACTTCACAAAATTTATTTTCTTTGAAAGAAAAAATGGATGGTCAATTTCTTTTTTCTCCACTTAATCCATAATTAAAATACTCAATATCATATCCATATGACCCGCGAAAAAATTCTGCTCCTAGACATCCTCAATATTTAGGTTATATTCTTTTGAGTATAAGAATCTCCTTGATAACTCAAATACTTCCAGGAAAATTTTTCCTTGAGTCTGAATTTTCTTATTCTTCTTTTTTTTTTGGGGATTTTTA
>CAZZIC010000070.1:0-20113 GCA_964653985.1 uncultured archaeon
AGACCAAATTATTTTAGCTTTTACTTCATTGGTGAATTTTTCAACGGGGATCCGAACTTTATATCCTTCATGGTTAGTTTCATCGTCTATAAGAAAAATTGGATTAGTCTGCCCTTTCGCCCTTGGTTTATATCCTATTGTTATAAACCCTTCGCCTTGAATTAACGCCTTAATTAATTGGTCTTTGTACCCTTTACTTGAGCTGTAAAGACCTCGAATAAATTCTCGCAACATATATGCGGTAGCGACCTCTTTTACCTCTTTTTCCTTTCCTCTAAGCTCCGAATATTCCTTGATTAGTTTATCTTCTATTCCGCTTTCTTCAAAAGCTTTTCTCATAATATTCGCGAGAATTTGAGTTCCTTCCAAGAGCAATTGTTCATTCCCCAAATACAAATTGCTATATAATGAAACAAGAGGGACTAGCTCTTTAAAGTAGTTATTATAAAATTTTTCTAGTAATTTGACATTATATTTAACAATCTCTTGAATCCCCATTCCTTTTATATCAAATATATTATGTGTATTTTCGAATAACTCACCTAAAAGCGGAGAAGGAGGGATAACATAAAGAGTATCTGTCTTACTCAATTTCAAACGAAACCCGATTAATAATGATGCGGTCCAGTAGGTTATGGATCCCGAATATGAAGCGATCCTATTTGTGCTAGTTATTATATGGGCATTTTGTTCATCTTTCACAGGAAGTAATCCAAATTTTATTAATTGATCTTGTAAATCTTCAGTCTTGTGGTTTTTAAAGTAAAGCTTATATTCTCCCGAAGAGGTTTCATAAATTGTCATCACTCCATTTATTAGCAACGTAAAGAACTCAAGTCTCGGTCTTATTATCGAGTTTGGAAGAATCGGATCTGATCTCAAGAGAGAATAAAAGACCAGATCTTATCGAAGTTCGAATTTTATCATTCAAGATTACGGGAGGATAAGATCAAAAATATACCTGGGAAAAAAGATATGTCTAAACCAAAACTGAATAAAGGAAAAGTAATTTCTACCTATTTACATCCTAAATTCGATAAGATCTGGTCTTTAATTTCTACCTATTTGAAAGTTTTACATCCTAAAATACAAGAAGAACTTCCGATAACTATTAATATGTTTTCTACTGTCATAATATAATCACTTGAATTTCGTATTGTTAAATATTGATTAATAGAATAAGTCCCTCATTTATAAACCTAATAGTAATATTTTAATAATTTCTTATAATGACGCAAGAAATATGTCGAAAATGTGGAAAGTGCTGTCTTAACACTGAAATGATTGTATCTTTGAATGATATTAATTTGATACTAGATAGTATAAAGAAAATTTCAGTGGATGATTTTATCTCTAAAAATCGTGAGGGTTTTTTCCAACTGAAAAATAAAAATGGAAAATGTGTTTTTTTTGACAATTTAAAAAATGCGTGTAGAATCTATAATTATCGACCTAAAGGTTGCCAGTTTTATCCCCTTATTTATGACCCAATCGATAAAAGATGCATCTTGGATAAAGATTGTCCTAATCCCGCTGTTCTTTTATCATTAAAACAATCTCGTTTGAAAATATGCAAAATGTTAAAAAAATACCTTAAACAAGAGCTAAGGATAATTTAAATCTTCAAAAGTAGGACATTAATGCTCTTCGGGATTTACTTCTTCGTCATAGCGTTTTTCATAAACAGATTCATATACTTCTCTTAAATTTTCAATATCATCAACATGTCTTAAGAATGGTTCAAGTCCATCCTCAAAAAACCGATTTTTCTTAAATTTCCTTGCGGGAACCCCAATATATATCCAATCTTCTTCTAATTCTTGTTCAATAATGGTGGTTGAATGAGCAGCTAGGATCGCATTTCTATGGATGTGAGTACCGGGCATTACAACGCTATGAGTTCCTATTCGAACATTGTCCTCAATGACTGTTTTTTTTATGATTAAAAATTCTCCAATGATCACTGCGGATTGAATTATGCTGCCTTGTCCTAAAACAACATTTTCACCAAAATCAATGAACTCTGTATCAACCCATCCTTCAAAGAGTGAATTGGAAAATGGGGTCTTTACCCCAAAAACCTTTAAACAAATATTATCCATAAAAGGAAAAGGAAATTTATGTGAAACCCAAATGGGAAACCTTTTGATGGTATTTCTCATACTCCAATATCGGTAATCTTTATCAGAATCTCTTCTATAAAAAATACCTTCTCGAGGTTTATGAATAGCATCAACTATAGTAAGTAAAACCTTAGCGATAAATAATGAAGAGATTATTAACGAGATATACATAATAAAGAATAATAGGGGGAGAAATATCATAAAATGTAAGGGTTTTATTCCATATAGAAATCTCCAGTATATCCAAAATTCTATTTGCACAACAAAACCACTAAAAATTATAATAAAAATATAGAATATTAAGTACCGTTTCTTTACTAACACTTTTGGAGTAAAAGGTCCTCCTCTTAACGATGCTGGACTTGACATGTTTTCACTCTGCTATTTCTTTTTTATCCTTATCTACATTAATTTCAGTTTCAACATAATATTTTTCTTCATTGTCAACATCTCTTTTTGCTATGATGTTTTGTCTAATTTCAGCATATTTATTTTCTTTTAATTTTATTACTGGAATGCCAAAATATATCCACCCTGGTTCTAACTTTTGTTTAATGCTTGTCGTAGAAAATGCACCAACAATCGAATCCTCACCTACTTTAGTTCCAGGAGCAATAGTTGATACCCCTCCAATAACGGCATAATCTTCAAATTCTACTTCTTTAATTATTAAATAATTACCTACGACCATAGAGCTCATAACTACAGCCGCTTGACCGATAGTAATTTTTCTCCCGAATTTTATAAACTCTACATCAACCCAAGCATCTAAAAGATGTGAACTAAAATCTATGTGAGTTCCAAACCATCGAAATGCTAAGGTATCTATCCAAGGGAGTGGAGAGTTATTACATAACCATACAACAAGTTTTTTAAGCTCTATCCTCAGTCTCCAGAACTCATAATCATAATTTCCCTCTTCTGCTCTAAAAATTCCTTCCTTTGGGTAGTGAATTAAGTTGATAAAGATTAAAAACAATTTGGTAAACAAAGTACATGAGATGATAAATAAATAAATACTTGCCAATAATTTTAAAGGAAACAAGATTATTTCTATGATCCAATTAATATTATCAATTGTAGGGTATATCCAATAATTTAGCGTAATCATTCCACTAAACCAGAGAATAGGTATATAGAATATAAGGAATTTAATACTTATTTTACTTATAGCAGAACTAGTAATAAAATCGAGTTGAAAATCTTCTATATTTTTTTTCTCAGGTAAATCAATCTTAGTAATAACTTCTTTGATTACTTCCACTTCTTTGCTTTCCATCTCAATTATGACCTCACTATCTTATAGTTAGTTATGGTTAAACGGTTAAATTTTCAATTTTCATTTTCAGAATCTTTATACAATTCCTCTGCTTCTTTTAATTTTTCCTTAGAAATTTTTAAATATTTCTTAAGTTTCCGTGAATAAATTTTTCTCAAAGGAACTCCAAAATAATAGTTATCCCCTTTCAATGTACTATGCTTGGTTGCCCCTGCTAAAGGAAAAAGAAATGAATTATCGTTCACCTCTACTCCTGGAGCCAAACAATTTAAGGATGCCGTGGTGACATTATCTCCTAATTTAATGGGATAGTAAGCAATATTTCCAAATATTCCCTCAACACTATGGGAACTGAAGCCTGAATTTACTCCAATATAACAATTATCTCCTATTTCTACAAATCTATCTGCTCCAAATTGTTCCTCAATTGTGGTATTTTTCCCAATTTTATTAGTTCCAACAAAATTATACAGCCAATTTATAAGCCAAGGAAAAGGACCACGTGTAACAGCATTTTTAGGATATTTAATCAAAAAACTACGCAAATGGTAAAAATTCAGTTTTTTACTTGGAATGTTTCTAGGAATGATCCCTTTCTGAGTAGGTTCAATCTTTTCTGAAATTTTCCAATACCACCGAGTAATTAACCCAATAAAAAAGATATGAACTAAATACCCGATTATTATAACTAAAGGCATAAATATACCCGCTAATAAGGGTCTAACTTGAGTAAAAATACTAAATATGTTATTTGTATTTAAAAAGTAAGGATAATAGAAAAGGGCAAAATATGCGAAATAGATAACTCCTGGAATGAACCAAGAGATTACATATATAGTGAAAAAAAATAATAAATACCAGTGAAATTGAAGATTTATCTCCTCTTTAATAACGTCCTTTTGTGTACTTTGTTGTTGATTTTGATTTTCAGACATATTTTAGCAACGTAAGTAAATTGGATTATTCAAAATAAAGAATTGAAATATTTAAAATTAAAATATTATTATTTATTTGGTTTTATAAAAATTGTTATTAATCTTTATTATTATAATTATTTGTAAAAACTGTTTTATACATAACATATTAGAATGAGATCATTGGGATGAAATATCTCTCGTTTTATTTCTGAAAAAGAAGATACATGAATTAATATATATGAACAAAGGATTATTGAAAATTAGTCCATCCAATTTATTGAATGCCTTTAACTCATTAAAAAGAGTAGTTCTGGTATTATATAATTCCTATTGTTTCTTATATAATTGATTATAAATCCTTCTTTTTTTTAAAATTAGATGTATCCCACTCATCGTAAAGGTTCATTAATTCATCGATTTTTCTAATTTTGTCATTAGAATAAAATATAACTGTGTCCGTACTTCTATAATAAGTTGCCTTTATCTCTTTTTTTTTGATCATTTCTTGAACCGTTTTCTTAACTTGGTTTAGTTGAAAATTTGTTTCCTCGGCAATTTCACTGATTTTTATTCCGTAATATTTGCTACTAATTTCTTTTATATTTGCTTCTAAAGAAGAAAGTTCCTCCTTTTTATTAAAGACTTTTTTAAATTTTAGTTTAAGATAAGGATAAGTAAAGTAAGAAGATATTAAAATTCCTATTAATAAAACGAAAAGAATTATCATCGATATTGGGAAGATTATTGTATTGTCATGAATTTTTTCATATTTTTGTTCTATGAATTTATTCCTTACATCAACTCTATTTTCAAACAAGATGTTAGATGGGAACTTAGCCAAAAAAACATCAGAAGTGTAGTTATATTGATTATAAGAATCACCCGCAATGAGAAATTCATTCTGAGAATTTATAATAATCGCATTCACATCAAAACGCGCAAAAGAACTATCCCAAATATAACTTCCTTGTTCATATCCTTCTTTATTAAATTTAACAATATAGATTGTCCTAGAACTTAAGCTATCTGACCTACCAGTTAAATATATATTATCTTCCTTATCAATGATTAAATCTCCAAATTGATCATTTGCGCTAAATCCCCAAATTTGACTCCAAAGAGGTGTTCCTTGAGGGTTAAATTTTAATAAAAGCATATCAAAGAAACCGTTAGTATAACTATTTGATTCTCCTCCAAGTATTATATTGTCTGAAGAATCTATTTTAAGGGAAAGACATATATCATCTAATGCTGCCCCATATTTAATATCCCATAGTAAATTACCATCTTCATCTAGCTTAGCCAGATAAAGATCCCTTTTTTCAGCTCCATAGCTCTCTGTATAACCCGCCAAATATATATTATTTTTAGAATCAACCCCTATTGAGGTTGGGAAATCTTTTTCCTTACCACCCCATGAATGTGTCCAAAGAGGGACTCCAGATTTATCTAACTTAAGAATTAAAAAGTCTTGGGATTTATTTTCTGTATTAATAAACCCTCCTAATATTATATTTTCATAAGAATCAGTAGTAATACCGATACAATCATCGCTATCATTCAAACCAGTAAAATCAAATGTTTTACTCCAAATCTCTTCACCAGTTGAGTTATATTTAAGAAGTGCTAAACTATTTCCCACGACATCCGTATAACCCCCTACATATATCTCATTAGATTTATCTACCAAAATATCTCTTCCTATACTATAACCGTTCCATTCACGTCCAGAACCCCCCCATGTCTTTGCCCATTCTAATTTTCCAGCATTATTATATTTTAACGTAGAAATGTCTCTATTTTGACTAGTTTCATTATAGCACTGCCCAGTTAGATATATATTATCAAAATTATCTAAGGCAACACTAGAAGCATGATCATATTCGGAAAAACCCCAACTTTTTTTCCATATTTCCCCACTAATACCAATATTAGATTCTATACTTTTCTTATCAGGTAAATTAGAGAAATTAGATAAATGAATATAACTTATGAATAATAGATTTATAGTTAGGATGATTAAAAAACAATTAAAAATTCTGTTTCTAACATGTGGCATATAATGTCTCAAATTTTATCCGTTGTTTTTTTTCCCATATTTTGGAATTGTGAAGATTCTTATAAAATTTTTTGACAAAAATATCAATCTATGGATTATTTTATTCGAAATTGATCTTACTTTTTATTTTTTACTATTTTTTTAGGATTAATTGAATAAATGCTGCCAATAAAAAAATAATAATTTAGATTCTAGAAAGATAGAAAGAGTACTTAACAGGTTAGATAGTCTTAAAAAATAATATATTATAGGGATTTTTCATCTGGATCCTCTTTTACTTTTTTTCTCTCTTCAATTATTTTTTCTAGTTTAGAAGATACTCTTTCTTTAATACCTCCCTTATCGTGTCTTCTTGTATAAATTTTTTCATATTTCTCTCTTATATCTTCCACGTCTTTTATATGCCCAATTACATCTTCTAATCCATCTTCGAAGAATATGTTTTTCTTGAATTTACGAGCTGGCAATCCCACATAGACATATCCTTCCTCCAATTTCTGATCAACAGTTGTTGTCGACCAAGAACTTAAAACACAATTATCTCCAATTTCCGTTCCGGGCATAACATAAGAATGTGTTCCAATTCGTATATTATCACCAATTTTAATTTTTTTCATGATTAACAAATTCCCAATTATCATAGAAGATGTAATATGTGATCCTTGACCAATAACCACATTTTCACCAAATTCGATAAATTCTGTATCGACCCATCCCTCGAAAAGAGAATTTGAAAATTTAGTTTTTACACCAAATACTTTAAAACAGATATTATCCATAAAAGGGAAAGGAAATCTGTGGGAGAGCCAAACTGGCCATCTCTTTATTGTATTTCGAATTGTCCAATATCGATAATCTTTATCAGAGATGTCTCTTAGAAAAACTCCTTCTTTTGGTTTATGAATTGCGTTAACGATTACTAATAAAAGTTTAGCAAATGCGATAGAAACTAACACTATAGAAACATAAATCCCAAATAGCATCGGGGGTAAATACAGATAGAAGAAAATCGGTCTTACATAATCCCATGTCAGTTGCCAATATATCCAGAATTCTAATGTAATGGTAATAATACTAATCCAGATCAAAAAGATGTAAAAGATCAGATATCTTTTCTTTGGTAATATTGTGGGCACGTACGGGCCAACACGCATCGTATTTGGTACTGAAATTTTTTAATTCACCATATTAAGGTCTATTTTATATAGATTCAAAAAGATAAAGAATAATTAATCAGACAATCGTATAATTCAATAATCTATTTTATAAAGAAAATTGTCTTATGTTTTTTAATTTTTTCTACTAAAAAGCAATGGAATTTGGAAATCAATTTACAATCATTTCAATACTGATAAAGGAAAAAAATGCTTTAAAAATCACATAAAATAAACTAAAAATAAGGAAAACAATAACAAGGATTACAAAAAGTCCGATGAGATTAATTTGAATTCCCTCCTTTTGGTTAACTATTTCTTTAGTATTCAAACTAATTCCATAGCCGAATGAAGTAAGTAATAGGAATATGAAAGGACAAGCAATTAGAAAAATAATCCCAAAATTTCTCATCAATTCTATAAGTACAGAGACTAATAAGTTATACACATCATTAATTGAATTCAATTCGGTCCATAATCCATGAATAGCTACCTTTAACCTCTGTACTGTTGTAAAAAAAATCAAAAATTCAGCAACGATTAGAACTGGGAACATCCAAAACGAACTTAAAACAGAACTAGTCTTTATAGAATTCTTATCTAGGGATTTATTAAGTCTTCTTCGGAACAACTTACATGAAATTGAGGAATTAAGCTTTGCATGGAATCTTATAAAGTAAAATGTTAATAAAATCATCATCGTGGTTCCGATTGTAAATATGGTAAATATAATATAAGGGATCAGTTGGAAAATGAAGTCGTACTTGTCTTCATAATATTGAGAATGATATACTAAAGTCTGATTCACGTCTATGCAAGAAAGGACAAAAAATAATCCCACTGAGCCTCCCAACAAGGCGTATATAGTTCGTTTTATAAATAATCTTCCCGAAGATGAGATCTCTCCTTGGGAAATAGCTTCTTGGATTCGAAAAGGATGAAATAGTAAATCTTTTAATAATTGTTCTTTAGAAACCTGCGGGTTATTATTTTTATGTTCGATAAAATTAGCTGAATTCGTTTTTTCTTTTTCATTTTTACTTTTAAATAAGGAATAATAAAACCCACTACTCATTAATAACATAATGAAATTGAAAATTAATAGTAAGTAGAATTCAGGTACATAAATATACGCACCAGCATCATTATATATTTCTGTCGCCTTACCTATTACCATACTAAAATATGGGGAAGAGATACTCGATGCTAAGCCCTCAGCAATAACTTTTAATTGACCTTCTCCCCCAATAAGTAGAGCGTTAGCCCCTTCTGTAGATTGTGCCCATGTGTGATATGGTTTTCCCCATCCAGGGTATCCTGGATTATTAATCAGATAAGCACCATATGCCCACAGCTCAAAACTATTTTCATCCTGATGAGGATGATTTTGATCGTAATTCTTACAAGAAAATGGCATAAAAAATCCATTTTTTCCTCCATGTCTCAAATAAGCCATTGAGGATGCATTCCACACCTCTTTTCTAACATCATAAGAACTTGGAATAATGGGATCATTAACACTATAAGATAAAATTCTTCTAAATGAGGGATTTTCACCTTCTAAATATCCATATTTTTTAGCACCTGGTAAGTGAGAATTGTTTTGTCGTTGTTCCCAAATATATTGGAAATTTTTTGCCATTTCTGGATGAGTCTCATTCACTTGAGCTGCGGCAATTATCAATGATTCTTGGATACGAGGATCAAAAGTACAATCCTCAAAACTTCCAGGCATTCCAAGAGGACCAAGAGTTTCACCAATATAACTTAAAGTTGCGAGAAATTTGGGATCCTGATAGAAATCAAATGCACCTATCCGACGTAATCCTATAGCAAATTGGCTTAACTCTCTTATAGCATATGCTATATAAGAATATCCTTCAAAAGATCCGCCATCTGCTGGATTTTGATTATAAAAGTAGTCTAATCCTGTATTTATTGCAATTTCTATCATCTCTTTATCTTGAAGTACTAATCCAGCGCATCCAAGAGCACCTGCATCAACCACACGGTGGTTATTTCTATGATATAAATCCATTCTTTTTAAAGGCACCGAATGATTGTAAAGGTTGTCATAGATCTCTTTGTTTTCTGTTTGGCTTAAATTGTTATAAACCATATCATATGCAATTGCATAAGCTTGTACATTTTTGGCTCTTCGTAAATCTTGAGAATAATGGGTTACTGAATCCATATCAAGGAGATAATGCTTCACTTTTTCCAAACATGTTTTATTATTTTCAATAGCAAATTTTAAGGCAAGTTTATACACATTATGATATCTTTGATCATCTTCATAAGATTCAGGGGGATTATCAATAATACTCTCGATATTAGAGAGATATTCTCGATACCATTGGTTCCAAGGTTTATTAGAATCTTTTATTTTTTCTCTTATTTCTCCTAACTCGTCTGAATTGTAAAGTATATATGGATGCTTAACTGCTTCAAATACATTTTCATTAAATCCCCAAACCTTTTTTTCGGGTTCTTTTACAATATTGTTTGCTTGTTTGAGATAATTTACTTCTTGGGCTTCTGTATCATACTTTTCAGTGATTATGAAAGAACTGGGACCATCAATCCTAAAGGATACCATTAAATTAGAATAGTTGAATGGTACACTTTTATTGTTTACTTTTACGTTCTTCACATCTATTGGACAATAAATTGAAATATCAGTTTGTTTTCCGTTTATATAACCTGAAATTTGAAGATCCTTAGTGTGAGTAAATAAAACATTTTCGACTAAGTCTGAACTTGAAAAATAGGTTTGTCCACCATAAGTAATTTTGTTGGCATCTTGGAGATATACTAATTCTAAAGAATCTCCCGTAAAATTGTTCTTTCTAATAAAGAAAGATTTTCCATTAAATTGTATATTTGGATGGGAAAAACTTTTTTCACAGCTTTTAAGTTGATAAAAGAGGAAATCATTTTCTCCTATTATCTTTAAATCATTATCGAGTTTGTTTATGGAAGGAAAATTCTGAGAACTATCCGAATCGTTCTTAGGATAAAGAACAGTAGCCATTAAGGGATTTTCTCTCCCGGAATATCTTGCTTTAATATAAGATGTATATAGATCTGGATAATTTTCATTCTCACGATAATTCTCGGGGCAAAATATTCCCTGACTCTCTGTTATTTTTTTTATATTTTCCAAGAAATTTACGTTCAATGAAATATCATCTGAAGTTGTATAACTCTTAACTGTATATGTAAAGGATTGTTCATCTTGAGATTTTATTAGGTCTCCTCTACTATGTAATAACCAATCTACCTCATATGTTTGCGATTGTGGAGCTAATTCATCTAATATGATGAAATATCCCTCTTTTCCATTTTCCTCATCAGGTTTAATAAACAAAATTTGCCTTGTATACCCCCCTTTTACTGGAAATAGTTGAAAAGAAAAAATGAAGAAGAATGAATTTAGAAAAGTTAGGAATATAATTAAAATTGAAAAAATTAGTGATTTGTTCTCTATTCTCATTTTAAATGTTGATCTTTCCTATGATAATATTTCGATTTAGATCTATTTAAGATTTTATTAATTGATTTCTAAAAATTATTAAAATTAGAGAGGAAAGGAAAAATAAATTTAAATACGAACCATGCAAAATATTCAATGCGAAAAAAAAATAAATTTTAAGGTAAATCAATATCCTCATTGAAGTTTATTTTAAGAAACCTTCTTAGAGGGTCTATTGCCACAAAATCATTTCACAATTATTCTCAAAAAGAATCAAATTCAATTCTCTTTATCTTAAAGAGGAAAGATAAATAGGAAAATAATGATATGATAGGGATAGGTATCTCAATTTTATTGTTAATCATAGGTATTGTTATAATCGCTTTTTCAAGTAAAATAGCTGTTACAAATTCTGCAAGATTAGCTTCTTCTTTAGGAGTCTCAAGCCTCGTTATCGGGATAACCCTCGTGTCAATAGGAACGGATATATCTGAGATTTTCAATTCAATAATATCTTCCGCTATAGGACACGGAGATATTAATGTGGGGGATTCGGTGGGATCCAACTTAACCCAATTAACTCTTATATTTGGCTTGCTTCCCTTTCTCTGTGGAGTAATTCAAATAAATCGTAAAGAGTTTTTAATTATTGGATCATGCCTTGTTCTATCATTAATTCTTATTTTTACCGTAGTCGAGAAAGGATTTTTTACCAGATTAGATGCGATATTTATGATTGGGAGTTTTTTCTTCTATACACTAATTACCTATAATGTAACTAAAAGTGATATGTTAGAAAAGGTTAACCTGATGAAACTTGATGGAGATGAAAAGAGTAATCGAACCCTACTAATACTTTCAATAGGAGGCTTTTTAGGCGTTGCTTTTAGCTCATATATTATTATTCAATCAGTTATCACTCTAGCGAGTTTACTAAATATTGAAGAGTATCTAATTAGTTTCTTTATTGTAAGTATAGGAACTTCTCTACCTGAATTAGCGGTTGAAACTAATGCTTTAAAAAGCAAAGAATACAATATAGCAATAGGAGACGTTTTAGGAAGCTGTATAGTTGATGCTACAATATCGATCGCAATTGGACAGCTCCTTTTCCCGCAAGAGGTTAGCGCAAATTTAGCTATTCCGACAATTCTTTACACATTGTTCGCTTCTATAGGTGTAATTATATTAGTTTCTGTTCGAGAAAAAATGGATAAAAAATCAGGAGCTGTTCTTATTGCAATATATGGAGGATCTTTTATAATGCTTTTCCTACTGTTATAAATTGTTTATCTATCATAATAAGGTCTTCAAAAAAGATAATATATAAAATTACTTTTCTATAGAATTAGAGAAAAGACTCAAGAAAAATAATATTGAGATCATTGAATGTTTTTTAGACAAGATCCTTTTTATCTTCATCAATATTAACTTCGTGCTCTACCTCATATTTTTTAGCTTCGTCAACATCTTTCTTAACAATAATATCCCTTCTCATTTCTGCGGCAGTGTTTTCTTTAAGCTTTCTTGCTGGAATACCAAAATATATCCATTTTGGTTCTAAAATCTGATTATAAGTTGTATAAGTACAAGCTCCAAGTACGGAATCCTTTCCAATGATTGTACCAGGCGCAACAGCCGATTCTCCGCCAATTACTACATAATCATCAACGATTATCTTTTTAATAATTAAATACTTACCCACAACCATTGAGGACATAACTACTGCCCCTTGTCCCACCATATCACGTTTTCCTAAATTTATAAAGTCAAAATCAACCCATGCGTCATTGAAATGGGAACTGAAGTCCATATTCACACCAAATAACTTGAAGGCAATTGCATCTACCCAAGGTAAGGGGGAGTTTCGAGTTAACCAAATAGTCAGCTTTTTAAGCTCTGTACGAAGACACCAAAACTCAAAATCTGTGTCTCCTAATTCTGCTTTGAACACACCTTCTTTTGGGTTATGTATCAAGTTGATCAATACTAATAATAATTTACTAAATAATAAACAACTAAATAGGAAAATATAGAACATAGTAAGTAAAGCCACTGGAAGCATTAAAAGAGCAGGAATCCAATTTTCCCCATTTCCAAAATAAGCATACCAATAAATGGCGACCGGTAACCCACTAAGCCAGAAAACGGGTATATATACTGCTAAAAACTTGATGTTAATCCTACTTATCGCGGAACTGGTAGTGAAGTCTAAAAGATAATCAGATTCCTCTTCTTCATCAATTTGAGTTTCTTTCTCATTTTTTCTACTTTTTTCAACTTCTCCCTTATCTGACACTTCTATTCACTTTCTTCTGATTTTTTAATTTCTGAATCATTTCCATTCTCTTCATTTTTATCTTTTTTTCCTTTCTTTCTTTCAATCTGTTTTTCTTTCAACTTTTCAGCTCTTTCCAAATCTTCATCCGAGACTTTAAGAAATTTCTTTACTTTTCTAGAAAACGCTCGACTTGGAGGCATTCCAAAATAGTAATTATCTCCCTTTAAAATTGAATACTTCGTTATAGAGGCGAGTGGAAAAAGATAAGAATTATCTCTTATTTCTACGCCCGGACCTATAGCATTCTCTCCAGGAGCTGTGACATTGTCTCCAATTTTAATTTCAAAATAAGAAATATTTCCAAAAATACCCTCAACCAAATGGGATGCTAAAGAAACATTAGGACCTATATAACAATTCCTTCCAACATCGATAAACTTGTCGCTTACAACACTCTCTTCTATAGTTGTACCTTTTCCGATTTTCCCCGAACCAACAAAATTGATAAGCCAGTTATATAACCAAGGAAAGAACCCTTTTACAAAAGTATTTTTCGGATATTTTATAACAAAACTGCGTTTATGATAATATTCCAAAGTTTTACTTTGGATATTCCTTGGGATAATCCCATCTTTTGATGGAGACTTTCTTTCTGTATATCTCCATATTATTCGGGTAATTAAACCCATAAAAAATAATCTTAACAAATAACACACGACTATAACGAAAGGCCAGAGTAATAATGTTAACAATGAATCCAGTTGAGTAAAAAGAGAGATAATATTTGGCACATCCAAAAAATTGGGGACGAAGAAAAATAGCACATATACCATAAAGATAATACCGGGAATAATGTAAGATCCTAAATATATAGAAAGAAAGGCAAACAGATACCAAACTAAATTAAGCGAAATTTCTTCTTTTGGAATTCCTTCTTCTTCGACATCTAATATTAATTCTCGTTGTTTTTTAGAACTCATAGGTATCCTTATGAATCAATATAATTTTCTTATTTAAACCTTAGGACTAAATAATTAAAGTTATTTAAAGGTCAAAATAAATGATATTACTATATTAAATCTTTAAGATTTTAAAAACCTTTAACCTTGAAATTTATAATAATTATTCAGAGTGGTCCAATTTTTAATTTAAATTTCTTTAAAGTAGATATTGAATGATTTTGAACAAACAAATTGAAATATTCTAAAACACTTTACTAATAGCAGCTCTCTGTATAACGAGAGTTTTATTATTAGAGATTTAATAAATGATGATAGTAGATTTTTTATGCGAACCATCAATAATTAATTATAGTATTTTAATTTCCTAAAGGGTAAGAGAGAATGAGTGATAATACATTTCAACTAATGGATTTATATCCTAAGTATGTTATAAACTCCAAGGGCGAAATAAAGAAGTTTGACGAGCATAATATCGCAAAGGTACTTAATAAAGAGACAGGTTTGGATATACATATTGCGGAAAAAGTTGCGGAAGATGTGCTTCGTAAGGTAATAGGTTTGGGTGTTGATGAGATTACTACCAATCATCTTAGAGAACTTGCTTGCGTAGAGTTAACTCAAAGAGGTTTGAACAAACATCGTAATTTGTTTGCCCGGTCAATTCATTTAGAAAATATCAGCTTCAAATTAGATAAAAGTTTCTTAGAGAAATTCAGAGGAAAACAACCCGATTGGGGACCACTCGGTCACGTCACATATAAAAGGACTTATGCGAGAATAATTGAAAAGAAAGACCGGAAAGAGGAATTTTGGGAGACTTTAAAACGAGTCGTTGAAGGGTGTTATTCTATACAGAAAGAACACTGTGTTAGACTTAGTTTACCTTGGAGTGATGAAAAGGCTCAAAGATCTGCGCAAAAAATGTATGAAAAGATTTGGAACTTTAAGATGTCCCCTCCGGGGAGAGGCTTATGGATGATGGGCACGGAGTTTATCGTTCGTCATGGTTCAATGGCGCTCAATAATTGTGGATTTGCTTCTACTGAAGATATCAATCTGAAGTACACCAAAGCCTTTGAATTTGTTATGGATGCTCTTATGCTTGGCGTGGGAGTTGGATTTGACACCAAGGGAGCTGGAAAAATTCGAATAAAAAAACCTCGAGAGGGTAAATTTACTTTTGTTATACCCGATAGCCGAGAAGGTTGGGTAGAAGCCCTCCAGTTAATGCTTGAGGCTTTCTTTTTAGGAAAACAAGTCCCTGAATACGATTATTCTGAAATTCGCCCCGCCGGAGAACCGATAAAAGGATTTGGGGGTATCGCTTCGGGCCCTAAACCATTAAAAGAAATGTTAAATGACGTTCAAAAGATATTAGAAAAGCGAATCGGCCAACCTATTAAATCTATCGATATTATCGATATAATGAATCATATCGGAAAATGTGTTGTTGCAGGAAATGTACGTCGGAGTGCGGAAATTGCTTTAGGCGATCCAGAGGATAAAGAGTTTGTATTATGTAAACAAGATAAGGAGGCACTCTATTCACATCGTTGGGCAAGTAATAACAGTATTTTTGGAAAAAAAGGAATGGATTATTCCTTTATTGCTGATCAGATAGCAGTAAATGGAGAACCGGGAATCTTTTGGCTTGAAAACGCAAAAGCCTATTCGCGAATGAAAGATAAACCCGATTTCAAAGATAAAAAGGCGGCTGGTGTTAATCCGTGTGGAGAACAAACATTAGAATCTTTTGAACTGTGCTGCCTTGTAGAAACCTTTCCTTCCAGGCATGAGTCTTATGAAGAATTTCAAGAAACGCTAAAATATGCTTATCTATATGCGAAATCAGTAACTCTTGTAAATACACACTGGAAAGAAACTAATGCCGTCATGTTAAAAAATAGAAGGATGGGAGTTTCTCAAACTGGTATTATCGAAGCGTTTTTCAAGCATGGACGTAGAACTATGTTAGAATGGTGTGATAATGCATATAAGTATCTTAAGGACTTAGATGAGAAATATTCAGAATGGTTATGTATTCCAAAGTCTATTAAATTAACAACAGTAAAGCCCAGTGGAACCGTGAGTATATTACCCGGAGTCTCTTCGGGTATTCACTATCCGCATTCCAAATATTATATTCGTCGTATTAGAATTTCTAAAAATTCAGATTTAATCCAACCAATTCGAGAAGCGGGTCATAAGGTTGAAGATGATCAATATTCAAAGAATTCCTATGTAGTAGAGTTTCCTGTAAAAGAGAAATATTTTGACCGTGGAAAGGAAGATGTGTCGATCTGGGAACAAGCTCAAAACGCAGCTGATTATCAGAAATATTGGAGTGATAACCAAGTTTCCATTACGGTTACTTTTAATAAAGATGAAGCGAAAGATATTGAACGAGTCTTAGAGTGTTTTGAAGATAAATTGAAGGCTGTTAGCTTTCTTCCGATTAAGGATCACGGTTATGAGCAAGCACCCTATGAAGAGATCACTCAAGAAAAGTATGAACGGATGGTTTCAAAACTAAAACCTTTAGATTTAGAAGAAACTCATGATAGAGCAATTGGAGAAAAGTTTTGCGATTCTGATAGTTGCGAAGTTTAGTACGACTAATAACCTAACCGTATAAACTGATATTTTATATTTTAAATTTTATTAAACAGAGTTTTAACTGTTTATATATAAATTATAAGAGCAGAAAATATCAAAGACTTTATTTATTAATTAAATATATTGAATCAATGGGAATAGACTTAATTCACCCTACACCCCTACACTCGAGTCGGATCCTGTAATAGTTCTTCTAACTATGAATATTACTCAGTAGTTTTACAACATTTCATGGAGGTCCATGTTGGCACTTACAATATCACCATAATCTCACCTCCGAATATGCTGCTAACTTTATAAGACAGAGTTCCTTCACGATTAGAAGCTATCCGATATAAATCTTTAAATATATCTTCCCTTTTTTTTGGTTTAATAATTTAGTAGATTATTTTGGGAACTTCATTAGGAATTATTTCAAAAGACAATCACCCATTTTGATAATTTTTGTGGGAATAAAAGCAAAGATAAATTATTTATACCTTGGTAGGAATTATTTTACTATATATCTTAATTCAATATGGTTTAATTCAAAACGTGATAAATGTATGGCTAAAAAAAAATCTAAAAAAGACGCTGATAAAAAAGAGGAGCAAGAATCTGGCAAGATTACTCACAAGAGAATCAAAATCGACTTTTGGAGAACGTCTTTACATGGTGAAGAAATGGGTCTTTACCAAGAGATGAAATACCAAGCAAAAACAACATATTTCAGCAAAAGCTTTGAAATTGAGGGAGTGGTAGAAGTTGACGGGGAGAAAAAGTATATAATTGCATTTAACAAAGAAGAATGGGAATCTCGTACAAAGGAAGATCCTACAACGCTTGTATTACGCCTCTTTACGATAATGGAGGAAGAAGTTGGAGTCGGTTCAGGAGGTAATTTTCACGGTTCCTTGGAACTCAGTATCGCACATTCCTTAGTCCAAAGTTATGAAGTTAGGCGACCTGCAGGTGTATTCTTCATGCAACTTCCCCGGAATGTTAATTTCATACGAATAGTTGAAGGATATAGGTTATTAGGAACACGATGGAGTTATCCTCTTCTCCCCGAAAAGAAGGACGATAAACTTCAAATGGTTGAATGTAGGGGTACTATTGGTCCTGGAGAGAACTTCAATGTTTATATCGGCAAGAAAAAGGTTGCAAGAATTGATGGTCAGAGAATTCAGAAAGAATTTGAAATTGAGATTTATGATGAGTTTTATGCGAACGATATAGATTTTGTAAGATATCTCATGCTTTTCGGATGCGCGTGTAATTTTATTAAAGACACGAGAAAAATGGTTAAAAGACTTTACAAAGAAATGGAGGATACTGGTACAACCAACTATAAGATTCCTAAAAGGGAATCTGACTTGTTTAAGAACCCAAGATTAATGCGTAAATGAGTAACATTAAGTTTCTCAATGGGCTACTAAAATTAAGAAAGGAATTAAAAAATTTATAATTTTCTCTTTTATTTTATTACAAAATAAATTCAGCGGTTAACTGAATGGATCGATTAATCTATTTGATTTTTTTCCATTTCAAAGGAATATTGAGACCGAATATGGGAAAAAACCTAATCCAAATATATATAATGGAGATTTCAACTTTCTCTGATTTATCAATAATTTTGATCTGAAGAAATATTAAGAAGCATAAATAATCATTGATAAAAAAAATTATATAACTAAATGTTCTTTTATATAACAGATAATATGGCAGAAATTAAACTTTTTATACCAGAATCTTTACTTGAAAAAATGAAAAAACATCTGGAGATTAAATGGAATAAAGTAGCTCAATCAGCTTTAGAAAAGTACATTGAAAAAATCGAAATAGCTGAGAAAATAACTTCCAAAAGTAAGTTAAGTCAAGCTGATGTAGAAGATATTAGTAATGAAATTACACAAAAAAGCTGGGAAAAACATAAAAAATATCTTGAAAGCGTAGAGAAATGAAATTAGTTATTGATACCAATATAATAATCTCTGGACTATTAAAGCAATCAATAACTAGGAAAATCCTTTTAAGTGAATTTTTTGAGTTTTATTTACCTGAAATTGTTATGAAGGAAGTAAAGAAATATAGACCTTATATTTATCTCCTTTCTAAGGACATTGGTGTAAAATTTCCTAAACCTAATTTTTAATCAAGATTACAGTTTAATTCGACTGATTTTTCCATTTCTAGATTCTTAAAATCCGTCATCTGTTAAGTTAAATTTTCAATTTCAAATCAAGACTTTAAAACTTAAAAATGCAGAGTTATAGAAGAGAAATTAAGGATTAGTGATATTGGAAAGGTCTTCACCTCTCATTCTAAAATAAGGTTTCTTTAAATTTCTTTTTTTCTATTTTAAAAATAAAGAAAGTAGGTAAAAAATTTTTATTTTCTCGTTTAATTTGTCAATTATTCTAATTCAACATTTTTTTCTTCCACTGTTTATACCCTTTTGTCTCTTTACCGCGATAAATTGCATTTTTTCCCGTGTCTTTATGATATTTTTCCCTTAATGTCTCCTCATCGGCATCTTTTAAGCCTTCACGCTTGATCTCTTCTTCAACTTCGAGTTCTTCCTCAATTTGTTTTACTCGCTTAAGGATGACATACACAAAATGATTCCATAAGTAAAACCCTACAAAAAATATGGCAATCCAAATGAAAATACTAATTCCAAAATATAATATCCATTGCCAAACTGTAAAATTCATCCACATCCAAACCCACAACTCTAGGATACCCCCCCAAATAGCACCTGGGAGTAAAGCAATAAGTAATCCTAAACTTGTAATATATGCTCCTAAGAGCATTGCCGCGATTAACCATCGTAAGGTGGTGAAATCTTCATATTTCTTCGCAACTTTTTTATCTTTGAATAAAATTCTACTTAACTTAACAATCCCGCCTCTAAATAGAGTATAAAACAAAACTAGAAGTACTAAATGTCCAGTTATTAATCCGCCTATAATAGCTATTTGGAAACCTAAATGCAGGCTAACAAAATCCGCAAATTGTCCCGTGGAGGCTAAAAATTCGATGATCATACCCCAAATTCCAAGAACAACAATTGCAGAGGCGACAATAATCGAGTAGTAGAAAGTTCTGGCTACCCGAATATCCCATGTAGAATATTTGTCGAGTGGGTCCAGATCCATCTTCGGAGCGCGTCTAGGCTTCCTTCCTCTTGGCATAATAAATCTCTCGTATTTTTTATTTAAAAATCTATATGATTAATTAAACTATTTAATAATATTTGAATTTT
>CAZZIC010000071.1:0-20032 GCA_964653985.1 uncultured archaeon
GAAAAAGCTAATGATTTATTGTCATTGTTTTTACGCCAGTTTGATAAAAATAGTACAATATTCGTGATCGTTAATAAAGTTGTCACAATGAGAAAAAGAAAAAGCATAGAAGAAAATAGTGCGAAGATTAATCCACATAAGAGAACCGTAATAAAAAGTACTCCCCTTATTATCAATGATGTATCAAAAAAATCAAGTATAAATAAAAATAAGGTTAATTGAGTTAAGATAGCTGTAAATCTTACGATTGCCATCATATCCTCTTCTATATTGAGGACCCATTCTGTTGTTAAAAACCAAAACCCCCAACTTAAGAATCCTATCAAAAAATAAATAGCTAAATAAATTGTAAATTTGTTTTTCTTATCAATATATTTTTTAGCCAATCTGATAAATATACCTAAGCATACTAAACTTAAAGCTAATAATCCAGCACATAATACGCATACCATTATTTACCACATTCCTTTTAATTTAATGAAATTATTGTTAAAATATATGCTAAATTTTTCATTAAAAACTTCATATTTTGAAATTTCTCCTCCTCCCTTAAATGAGAAGCCCTTAAAATCTTCTAAGAACATCTCTTCAATATTTTTTAAATGTTTTTTTACTTGTTTTTCCTTTATTTCTAAAGATGATTTTGAAACAAAATAGAGTTGATAGTCTTGATTCACAAGAAAGGTGAAATTTGATTTTCCAAGAGATATTTGATGTACATGTCTATCTTGTTGACTTTTATCTAAAAGTTCATTAGCAAATGATTGAATTGCGGAAAAAAAAGCACTAATAAGCTGATAATTCTTATCCTCTTCGGGAGAATAATGGAACAATGTAATACCGTCAAAATTTAAGATCCAAAATTCTTCCACTATATTCATTTTCCCTTCACCCAACAACTACCCACAAATTGTAAGTATGTCATATGCATAGAAATCTATATATATAAAAATTGTAATGAATTTTATAACTCTGTTAAAAGTTTTCATTTTCATCTATATTGCATCTATAAGTGAGGTCGTTCTATTAAATAATCCAAGTATATCATAATCGAAAATCAATATAGTTCACCACATAAAAACGACCTTCTTCAAATTTTTTATTGATAAAGAACAATTATCCCCGTACTTAGTTCTTATTATTTAAATATATTAACCTTTGCTTTAATACATTGTCTAAATATTCTATATAGCAGATTTAATAGACAATCTGGTAAATATATTAAAATGGGTATTCAAAAATCTATTGATTCATATACGAATTCTATTTAATTGTTTTAATCATAAAATTGACCACCATTACTCAAAGAAACCTTTTATTTTTCAAATCTTTTAAGAAAATAAGCTAAGAAAGAATAAGGTCAATAAAACATAAGATGAAGAATAAAGCCATTATTTTAGATCGGGATGGGACATTAAATGTAGATCCGGGATATGTCCATAAGGTAGAAGACTTTGCATTACTTCCCGGTGTCATTGAGGGTTTGAAATTGTTGAAGGATGATTATGTTTTTTTCATTGTGAGCAACCAGTCTGGGATTGGAAGAGGATACTATGAAGAGAAAGATTTTTGGGACTTCACAAATCATCTGGTATCTAAATTAGAAGAGAATGGGATTCAGATTGAAAAAGTATTCTTTTGTCCCCATCATCCCGAAATTGATTGTAAATGTAGAAAACCCAATACTCAGTTTATTGACGAAATTCTTGCCGAATATGATTTAGAGGTGGAAAATTCTTGGATGATTGGAGATCATCCTTCCGATGTGGAATTTGGTCTTAATGCAGGTATGAAAGCTGTTTTGTTACTTACTGGTCATGGAGAAAAACATAGGCATAGACTCGAAGAGAAGAATATAGAGCCAACATTCATTGCCAGCGATTTCCTCTCAGCTGCTAAAAAGATTAGGGAATACCCAACCTAAAAGAAATAGCTAACTAATATTTCGCTAATTAAATTTATATCTTTCTAAGTAATATCAATATGAAATTAGGTTTAAGATATAAAGATATAGCATTAACATAAAAAAGTTAGAAATTTAAACTCTCTTTTGATGTTGCTTATTTATGCTTTAAATTAATCATACGTTTGAAGAGTTTAACCTTTTTTTCTTTCCATTCTTTAGTTTGATCCGGAGGAACGATTAGCTGTTCTATGTAGCGATTTTGTATCATTGATTTAATGACCTTTTGTCCTTTTTCTGTCCGAATTATTATCATTGAATATCCCTCTGGCGCACCTGAAGATCCTACACTAATGTCTGAATATTTTCCCGTAAATTCATCGCATTCATGACAATGAGTTCTAACTGCTGAGTCCAATTTCTTGATGTTAACTTCATATTTCTTTTCATTTTTGGATTTTACAAAGAAATTTTTCTTGATGTAAGTTTTATTAATTTCATCGGGACTCAGATTAGTCTCATCTTTTAACGTTTTATAAAGCTTCTCATAATTGAAGTTTTCAAAACAGAACAAACTGATTACATATTTAACTGTGTGAACTGGAGTGACACTGAGAAAATGCATTTTTCGAATGGCTCTTAATTGGCACGGGGTTCCAACGAATGCCAAACGCATTGAATTTATGTCGTAGATCCCTTTTTCTTTTATTACTTCGAGTGGAAGGCTATAAATATCTTTCAGAGGTAATAGTTGTGAAGATATCGAGTACCGAGTTCCCGCAGAGTCTAAAAGCTCTTCTTTCTTAAAGACTAACTTCGGAATAGGCTCTAATTTTTCATTATATGTTGAAACTACCGCACCATCTATCTTATTTTTATCAAACAAGTATCTTAGGATGGTTGTAACGACCCCTCCATCTTGCCCAATTTTTTCGATCTGCTCGTCTGTTGTTTTTCCTGCGAGTATGTTTTCATAGTGTCCGACTTCCCCTTTTGCATCATAAAAGGTTTCGATCTGTTCCATTATGGGTTGGGTTTGAGGACAAATGAAATAACAGAGACCGCACTCTGTACAGTTTTCTTCACTTTTTTCTGATTTAAATTGTGGCGTATAGTCCTTCATTTCAATGACATCAAAATTCTGGCTTTCGCAATATGATATACAAGCTCCGCATGCGCAACAAAGACCTGAATCTACAACATCTTCTTTAAGATTGGCAAATGTTTTTACTTCATTTTCGGAAGTTTCTGTAACTTTAGTTTTTGACATTTTTATATTCACTCCGGTATATTATCCTCTTTTAAATTCCATTTTTCCTAATTTTTTTGAAATCGGTGAGGGTCCGATTTCTTTTATTTTATTTGTAAAGTCAGTTATTAATTCGGAAAATTGCTTTCCTTCACTTGCGGATATCCAATGAAGTCTAAACCGTTCTTCTTCAATTCCAATTTTTTTAATCAAACTTTCTACATGACTCATCCGATCTCGGGTATATTCATTACCGCTAATATAATGACAATCCCCTATATGACAGCCCGTGATCAAGACTCCATCAATTCCGTTTTTAAACGCATCGAGAACAAATGACGGTTGTACTCTTCCGGAACACATTACTCTTACTATCCGAATATTTGGAGGATATTGAAATCTTGAAACTCCCGCTAAATCTGCCCCTGCATAGCTACACCAATTACAACAAAAAACTAACAATTGTGGTTCGAATTCTTCCTTAGCATCTACTTTTTCTTTTGATTGACTCATAATTCATTCCTCAGTTTGTTTTTTGACATGCTGCTTTATCTATACCTGTCAGCAAGTCAATTTGCTTTTTAATTTGGAATTTACTGAAATGATTTTGATCAATTGCCCCAACAGGACATTCTGCGGCACAAGCTCCACAGCCTTTGCAAACTGCTCCTATAATATGTGCTTTTTCCTCAGAAACCGAATATAAACCCATTTGTTTTGTGGTTTCAATCATTTCTACTGCGCTATACGGACATAACTCTGCACATCTAGCACATCCAATACATTTACTTTCGTTTACATACGATGTAATTCCCTCAGTTTCCACTTGACCTTTCGCCATTAAGATGGTAGCTCGAGCTGCTGCTCCGTAGCCTTGAGAAACGCTCTCATCAATATTTTTAGGCCAATGGGCACTCCCACATAAAAAGATTCCTTCTGTGGCAAAGTCTATTGGACGTAATTTAACATGCGCTTCAAGGAAAAATCCGTCTTTTGTAGTTGGTACTTTAAGCATTTTGGCTAAATCTTTTGTGTTTTCTGCGGGTAATTCAGGAGTCGCCAAAACTAACAGATCGGACTCATATTCAATGTCGCAGTTTGCTCCTATATTATGGTATTTTACTTTAAAAGAACCATCATTATCAGAAATCAAAATATCATTAATTGATTTGTATCGTTCAAAAGTTACATTTCTCCTTATTCTCGCATCTCTCCATAATTTTTCAGCAAAAAGTTCAGAAAATTGCATTTCTCTATACAAAACATGAATATGTGCTTCTGGATTTACATCTAACAATCTTTGAATATTCTTTAAACCCGCCATGCAGCAGACATTTGAACAGTATGTTTTTATTTTTTCTCCTTTATTATGTTCATTCTCTCTCTGATTTACACAGAGTATAACAGTGGCATCCTTGAAATCAGCTATTCCATCATTTTTAAGGGAATCCAATTCGCTTTGGGTTATTACTTTATTTGGATATTTATCCGCTAAATCTACATAACGTTCTGGTTTTGATTGATTTGCTCCCGTAGCAACAATAATTGTTCCGACTTTAAATTCCTCGTTACTTCCCTTAACATTTCCTTCAAGTTTAATATTATAGTTTCCAACAAAACCTCGAATATCTTTTATATTTGAACTTAAATGGACCTTAATATTTGGATGATTCTTAACTTCCTCAATCCAGCTTCTCACATCTTCATGAGTCACCTTGGTGTTGAATAGATCATTGTATTTCAAGACTTTCCCACCAAGCTTCTCTTTCTTTTCAACGAGGTGGACTTGAAAGCCTTGCTTTCCGAGGTTTAAAGCCGCCGTTAGTCCGGCAACACCTCCTCCAATAACCAATGAGGTTTGTTCAACATCAACCTTAATTCTATCTAAGGGTCTTAAATTAACAACCTTGCCTAAATACATACGGATTAAATCTTTTGCCTTCTCCGTTGCTTTCTCAGGAAACTTCTGATGAACCCAAGAATTTTGATCACGAATATTAACAAGTTCAAATAAGAAAGGATTTAAACCCGCTTCCTTAAGAGTGTTTCTAAATAGAGGTTCATGAGTACGAGGGGTACAAGAAGCAACGATGAATCGATTGAGATCATACTCTTCAATCATTTCTTTAATTCTTTCTTGAGAATCGGAACTACAAGAATACATGTTATCCTCGGCGTGGGCTACATATGGTAAATCCTTTACGTAATTCACAACTTCTTTTATATCAACTACTCCTGCTATGTTTATTCCACACTGACATACCAATACTCCAACTCTCGGCTCATCATCTACTTTTACTTCTTTTTCCTCCGGAAATTCTTGCTCCTTAATATCTTCAAACCGCACAGAATATAATTTTTCACTAATTTTAGCAGCACATGAAGATCCTTCTGCCACAGAAACAGGAATATCTTTCGGATCTGCGGCAAATCCGGTAAAAAAGATGTTTCTCTCTTCTAATTCCTTTCGAGAATCATCAGAGATAAAACTCATTTCATTTATATCCGCATCTAATGAATCCAAAAGTTCATAATAATCTTGATTTGGATAAAGAGCGCTTGCCAGAACAGCTAAATCTACTTCTGAGCGTTTAACCATACCCTCATCCATATCCTCATAGGATAATATTAATTTTCCATTGTCCGGATTTTCTTGAATGGTTGAAACCCGTCCATTAACAAAATTTACTCCATACTCTTCTTTACTTTTTTCTATAAATTCGTAGAAATTCTTTCCCTTTGCACGGATCTCAGTATTAAATATGAATGTTTCCATACCTGGGGCATGTTCGGTCGCAACAATTGCTTGTTTAGCACCTGCCATGCAACATATTGAAGAGCAATATTTTTTACATTTAGGATCATCACTGAAATTTCTTGAACCCACACACTGAACAAACGCAATAGAATGAGGATGTTTCTTATCGTCTAATCTTATTAATTCTCCCCCAGTGGGTCCATTAGCAGAAAGTAACCTTTCGAATTGCATGCTTGATACCACATTCGGTGATTTTCCTGCTAAGGTTTCATACACCTCTGGCATATCTTGTTTCCACCCAGTTGCGATTACTATTGCTCCAACTGGGAATGAAACTTCTTCAGGTTTTTGAGAAAAATCAACTGCTTCTGCGCTGCAAGACTTTTGACAAAGTCCACAGATCCCGTAATTGAGATTTAAGCATTTATCTTCATCAATAAGATATACAGGAGGGACAGCAGAAGGAAATGAAATATGGGCGGCACTGTGTGTCTTTAAATCATAGTCAAAACCATGATCAATTCCTCTCACTGGACACACAGAGGCACAATCTCCACAACCCTTACATACATCCTCTTGTACGTATCTTGGTTTTTTAAGCACTTTTATCTGGTAATTACCGGGGTCTCCTGAAATTTCTTGGACCTCAGAATAGGTAAGTAATTCAATATTAGGGTTTCTAAAAACCTCTACCATTTTTGGAGCTAAAATACATAAAGAGCAATCTAATGTAGGAAAAGTTTTGTCCAATTGTGCCATTGCTCCACCAATGGTCGATTTTTTCTCCACCATGTAGACCTTAAACCCTAACTCTGTAAGATCTAAGGACGTTTGAATTCCAGAAACACCGCCACCAATCACCAACACGCTACTTTGTAATTTTGACATAAAAATTCATTAATAGATCTATTTTAACATGAAATTAAGAATTATTTTTAGAGATTATATATAATAAAAAATGTTGTTTTATTTTTAATCTAACTATTATAGAATGAAATTTATCCATTTTTTTAACGCCAACTCATTATGGGATTGTTTTGGGATATTTACTAAATTTATTAGCAGTTTCTCTATCGAGGGTTTGCTCGGAACTTAAATTCATCTTAAAGAGTTCTTTAGGAACTACAGATTTCAAATCTTGGTTTATTTTGGAAATCAATAAAATTTTTTAGATATTATATTAGAAAAGATGCAAATAAAGAAAAAAATTATGATTTTTCTAATTTTGTTCACTTGTTATTGATCTTTAGATATAATTTATTCAATTAATTTACCATGTTTCTTCAAAATTTCTTTAACGCTTGTTAATCCAAGTTCTTCCAATCCTTCCTTGGTTTGCCAGCTGGTTTCTTTATTCCAACCATGTAATTCATAAAATTTGTCAAGCATCTTATTATATTTCTCTTTATCAAGTGTTTCTCCTTTATGAGGGCCTGATTTTATTGGATCTTCAAAGAATCTACGATGAGGTAGATCATCCTCCCTAGTAAATCCTGCATGAATGGTGTTAAAAGCTTTTTCAAGATTATAAGATTTTTGTCCCAATAACATAAATTCCTCTTCTGTGAGATCTAATCCCAGTGCTAAATTAGTTAATTCAACATAGTCAGATGGCTCTAAAGCATACACACCCGACCAAGTCCCAGTATAAACGCATAGTCCTAATATATCTTCAATTTCTTTTGCTCTTAATTCCCAGAAAACGATTGGAGGTTGACCTTTATAAGAATATGGATTAAATTTGACTCCTTTTGGACCCATAGCAATAGGAACATTAACACTACCTCTCATATGCCGTCCAGCAACTGGAGATGTAGCACACGCCAAAGACCAACCTTTCGCAACCCTATATGGATCCAATGTATCTTGCCCTTTTTGATGAATAGCGAATCTTTGAGCCTTCTCACCATAATGTGATGATGCTTCCACTACTCCATCAGCTAAGATGGCTCCGAACCCTTCACGTTTTGCAATTTTCTCTTGTAATGTAAGCATGGCTTTTTCGTTACCCCAAGTAAGTTCCAAACCATCGGTATCCTCTTTTGTTATAATTCCTTTCTCATAAGCCTCGAAAGCCCATGCAATTACCACCGAAATATTATCTCCATCAAGCCCTAATTTATTTGCTCTTAAATGATATTCTAATGAGGCATCGGGATCTGTGACATCCATTTTCCCGGACCACATTACCGAATTTATCCAATATCCTAGTCCTTTTGAACCTTTAAATCGACCTTCATTTATTATAGAGAAGGGCTGACAACCTACTGGGCATCCATAACAAGCTTGAATTCTTTTGAAATATTTAGAGACTCCTTGCTTTCCCATTATTTTTGAACGCTTTTCTCGCGACCAATGAACATCTTGAGCATTCCTGACCGTATGCATCATTTCCCAAAGTTCATCGAATTGTTTTGAATCATTGTAAACCATTCCTCCTAAAGTTTTAGTCCTAAAAGCTTTTGCTGTAGGACGATTCATTATTTTCTCAAATGCTTCATTCGCTCTTTCGATAAATTTTTGTGGATGAGCAACTTGTATAGAATTGTGTCCTCTGACAACAATTGCTTTTAATTTTTTATCACCCATTATGCAGCCTACTCCAGATCCTCCAGCTGTTCTTGCACAATCCGCGATTATCGCTGACCCTCTCACAAGATTTTCTCCTGCTGGACCGATTGTAGCAACTTCAATTTTATTGTCATGTAATTCTTCTTTGAGCATTTCTTCGGTTTTATAAGTGGTTTTCCCCCATAAATGAGAAGCATCCCTTATCTCTGCTTTACCATCACTTATCCATAGGTATATTGGTTTATCGGATTTTCCCTTGATTATTAATTGATCAAAACCTGCAAACTTTAATTGTGGGCTAAAATGCCCTCCAAAGTTCGAAGATCCTTTTGCATTGTTGAAAGCATTCTTTGTATCAATATTAGTCCTACAAGCTGCAGGAGCAATCGTACCCACAAGGGCACCCACTCCAAAGATTAGATAATTCTCTGCGTTATGCCATTTAATGGTGGGATCAAGCTCATTTAATAATATCCAAGTACTTATAGCTCTTCCTCCAATCCATTCTTCAGCGTATATATTATCTTCTATCTTAATTTTTTCACTTGAAAGATTCACTCTAAGTATTTTTCCAGTTATTCCTCCTTTAATTGAATACTTATTCATTTATGATCCTCCTCTTTAATTATTATGGCGTCATAAAAGCAAAATTTAGCACATAAGGGTTCCTCTTCATTCTCGCAATTATCACATGATTCATCGAGTTTCCAAGTCCAAATGCCGTTAACATGATCGCGTTCTACTGAAATGCTTGACTTGGAAGGCTGAAAGACGCCCTCATGATGGTAAGAACAGATTAATTCGCAAGTTTTGCACGCATAACATTTATCATCTAAATGTTTTATAATTTTATTTTCTAATTTCATCATATCATTTTATTTTGAATATTTTTATTGTGAATGAATTCAAAAAAATTGTAGAATAGTTTGAAATCTTATAAAAAATAATTATTCTTATTTCTTTTCAAAAAAAATATTAGTGAGAAGGAACGCCAACTGCCGCTCCTCCAACTGGTAATTCTTCTCCGAGAGCTTCTTGTACTAACATAATTACGTGATAAGGTTTCATCTCAAATTCTTTTTTACTTGTATATCTCATTACCGATGTACAAATAGGACAGAAGAAAACATATGCTTCAGCTCCTGCATCTTTGGCATCTTGTAAGTTCATCCTTACATAGTTCATGGCTCTCTGCTTTTGAGTAGGATATATTCCCGATGCGCAACACATGGAGTTTTCTTTCTGGTATTTTCGCTCCACTAATTCACATCCTAATAATTCAAAGGTATCTTCTATCCAATCATAGATGTTCTCCTCAAGATCACCATGGGGGTTGTATCTTGATGTACAAGGTCTTTGGTATGCTACTTTGAGATTCAATGGATTTATTTCATCTTGATGCTCTCTTAACCAATCCCTTATATATTCTATGTAATGAATTGGTTTAAATGGTACTTCAATTCCCTGAGCCAATGCCTCAGCAGTTAATAAACCATAACAGGCATCATGATAAAAGATAATTTCCTCTTGATTGGTCTTTGCCAGATTCTCAACTAAAGTTGGCAAATATTTAAATGGAGGATCTCTTTCACCCATATGAGTTGCGCCCATTCTACAGCAATAAGACCCTCCCATAATTAAGGTTAACCCTTCAAACAATTTTCCCCTAAATATATCTTTCCAAGGAAGAACATCCATGAATCCTCCTAATGATATTGCAGGTTTGTTTGGATCTCCTTTAATAATTCTGTCTTCTTTTGTAGCCCAACCTTTCGCAGTTTTTTTAGCTTCCTCGGGATATTTATATGCATCAGTTTCTTGTTGCATCCTATTAATTAATTCCCAAGGATTAGCTCCTTGTGGACAGAACTCATTACATGCATAGCATGTAACACATTCATCTAAAATAGCTGCTCGCTCTTCTTTAATAAGTTTTGAGATCTCCGCTTTTGCCTTTTCCTCATCATAATCTACATATAAACAATTTGTAAGGCATTCCCCTTTACATTTGGAAAAATCACACCTTCTTAAATCAAATTGAACCATTTTAATCCCTCTTCTTATATTTTATTTATTATTTTTTCTTTTCTCTATATCTCTTAATTGCCTTATCTACATATTTAGTCATTTGGACTGCTCCAATTAAACATGCATTAGAACATTTACCACATCCTATGCAATCTTCTACAGAAACCATCCAAGCATGTGGTACTCTTGCATCTAAGTCAACCATTTCAATTGCTCCAGTTGGACAAGCTTCTACGCAATCCCCCCCACCTTCACATAAAAATGGTTGAAACCATGGAAATTGTTTTGGCTTTTTCTTAGATTTATCTTCCTTTACATTTTTTTCCTTAGCCAAATCATACACTACCTATTGGTATTTAACTCTATATTAAAAATAAAAAAATTAATTAAAAATTAAATCTCTATTTTGGAATGTCTTTCCAACGTTCTTTTTCCCATTCTTGCAATTCATCGAAATCTTTTACATCAAGTCGTAAACCGGCTTCATAACCAGGTTTTGTACAGTATAATTCTTCGAGTTTAACTGATAAGAGAATATTATCCCCTTCCGGAGTTGCTGTACCTTTACCTTTGAATTGGTAACAAGCTCTAATTCCTCCTTGCTTAGATACACCAAAAGCAACCCACGGATTTTCACTTAAAGCAGACTCTATTACTGAAAACTCTGGTTTGGTCAATTTAAAAACAACTTCATCATCCTTAATCTCTTTCACTGTCCTTGCTACTGTGACGTTAGGAACACCATTCTTTGAAGCAACATTAAGATGGCATCCTATATTTATCCAACCTTTCATTCTTTCTGTTAATTTTATATCCATTTTTACATCACCTATTGAATTTTTTCTCCCACTTTTCCTTTTTCAATCGAATAGATCTCCTCAACATGTAAAACTACGACTCCTCGCTGAGCGCATTTTGAATAAACCACATCAGGAGGTACCTCCTCTGGAGGCTCCTTTTCATGCCAGTCTCCCCATTCATCTAAAATTTCTCCTGCCTTAACCCCATACCAATCAAATTCGGGATCAAATCCATATTCAATATCGATAGCTTTACCTTTGAATATCCAATCTCTTCCCGAATCTAACGGATGGCAAATAGCAATTGAACAATTGGGATTTTCTTTAAGATTTCTTTTTGTTTTCAATAGAAACATGTCAGAGATTAGGATTTTATCATCTTTACACGTATCAACGTATCTCATTGCAGCAATATTTGGTTTACCATCAATTGTTGAAGTACATAAATAAACCAAACTCCCACCTTTTCCGGGCACTTTTAGTGCTTCTTTCATTTCTTCAGTAAATTTTATCATTTTTTTCTCCTATTAAATGGTTTTACTTTTTTGAAACAAATCATTTTGGATAAAGAACCAAAAGTGTTTATATGAATCTAGTATGATCTAATTATTTATATATTTTTGTAAATTACTGACTTTTTCATAAAAGAAATTTAAGAATAAATGTTGGAGAATACCAAGAATTAATTCCCAAATTAGTTCATTTTCGACATTATTTACTTTATTTTTTTATGTAAATATCATAATCCTTTAAAAATATGTGATCGATCACATTAACTACCATCGATATACACCCAAAAGGTTTATTTTGAAGACTTTTTTATTAAAGGTAATGAATTAGTTATTTTTTTTTAGGAAAATTCAATTCTCATATTTAGAATAAATTCTTGAGGAGCAAAGTATATATAAAAATAATAAGAATTCAGTGTCGTGTGTAACCGTTGAGTGAAAAATATGATATCTTAATTATTGCTGATTCTACAGAAGCTATTTTTCCGATAAAAGAGAAGTTAAAAGGATCTGACTTAAAATTGGGAGTGGACTTATTTAAAAACCATATCAATTTCGATTCGATTTTAACCAAAAAAAGATGGGATCTTATTTTATCCGACTATCAAACGTGGAAATTATTTGGAAGGGAATTATTAAACCTTCTTAAGAAGAAGGAACTTACATCTCCTTACATAGTTATTGGCAAGGACATTGATGAGAGTGAGATGGAATTATTAGTAGAATCGGGAGTAAAGGATTATATAAATGAAGATAATCTAAAACATTTAATTCATACTATTAGAAGAGAGCTAAAAAATTCTGTTAAGATCAATAAACTAAGAAATTTTCCAATCTCACCTACTCTACACGAAAAAGAATTTCAAATACTCCTTGAAATTTCCAATTGTATGATCTATAAATTAGATCTCAATGCTAATTTTCTTGAAATCAATAATGTATTTACTAGTTTTTTAGGGTATAATCAGCAAGAAACCCTTGATACATTAAATGTCTATAAACTGATCCATCCGGATGATAAGACAGCCTTTACTGATGCAATTAATAAAGTATTGGACGGTAAATTTGTAAAAAATGCCGAATATCGCTTTAAAAAAAAGAATGGAACCTATTTACAGCTTTCTACAAACTTAGGACCAATTAATCATGAAAATAATAAAGTTATCGGGTTCCTTTGTGTTTCCAAAGATTTAACGGAGTATAAAACAACCCAAAAATTTATAGAAAATCGTATCCATAGACAGGAAATGATTGCACAGTTTGGTCTGGAAGCTATTACAGAGAAAAATATTGATAAGTTATTTAATAAAGCAACGACCTTGCTCTCAGAAATTCTGGATGTGGAATATACAAAGATTCTTGAACTGCACCCTAATAAGAAATTCTTAAAATTACGAGCTGGAATCGGTTGGCAGGAAGGTTTAGTAGGAAAGGCAACTGTGGAAAATAATAAAAATTCGCAAGCAGGGTTTACTTTACTCAAAACTAATCCTGTGATTGTAGAAAATTTAAAAACTGAAACTAGATTTGAAGCCCCAAAACTTCTTGCGGATCATGATGTTATTAGTGGGATGAGCGTTATCATTCCTGGAAAAAACGCACCATTTGGTATTTTAGGAGCGCATACTAAAGCATATCGGATATTCTCAAAAGATGATATCAATTTTTTACAGAGTATAGCAAATATACTTGCAGATGTTATTTTTCGCAATTCTACTGAAAAGGAGTTGAGGGAAAGTGAAGAAAAATATCGTATGCTTACAGAACAGTCTTTGTTAGGGACGCTTATTATTGCTGATGATCAAATAATTTTTGCAAATAAAGGAGTATCCGACATTTTGGGATTTTCTATAGACGAACTTTTATCATGGGACATTAATAAAATAATCCAGCATATTCATCCCGATGATTTAAAAAAAACTTTTGATAAATATAATAAGATTTTAAATAAAAAAATAACCTCGATGCAGTCGGAAATACGAATGAAAAAGAAAGATAATAAATATATATATACCCGTCAATATTTAAAAGGGATTGAATTTCAAGGAAGATCTACTCTTCATATTAACATAATTGATATAACTGAACAAAAAAAGAACGAATCCTTATTGGAATCTTCCCTCCAAGAAAAGGAGATCCTTCTCAAGGAAATTCATCATAGAGTAAAAAACAATTTACAAGTTATTTCAAGTTTGATTGTTCTACAAGAACAATATATTAAGGATGAAAAGATTCTCCATATGTTTAAGGATTTCCAAAATCGCATCAAGGCAATGGCATTGATACATCAAACATTATACAATTCAGAGAAACTTAATAAAATAGACCTTTCAAAATATATCCAAGGACTTGTTAGCAATCTCCTAAAAGCCTATTCTGTAAATCCAAATAAGATTAACTTACAACAGAATATTGAAGAAGTTGATTTAAGTCTAGACGAAGCGATGTCTTGTGGTTTAATCATTAATGAACTGGTTTCTAATTCATTAAAACATGCATTTTCTAAAGATGGTGAGGGCAAAATTGTTGTTATATTAAATAAAACCATAAATAACAAAATACTATTAGATGTACATGATAATGGAGTAGGTTTTCCTAAAAATATGGATTACAAAAGTTCAAATACTTTAGGTTTAAGACTTATATCTACCTTAACGAAACAACTTGGTGGAGATATTTTAATTGAAAAAGATAACGGAGCTCATGTAAGAATTACTTGGTAATTTTGAAAATTACTCAGATAAGAGAGGATAATATGGAGCAATTAAATGTTATGATCGTTGAGGACGAATTGATTACCGCTGAAGCAATAGCGGTTCTTTTAGAAAAATTAAACTATAAGCCGATCTCTATTGTTAAATCTGGAGAAGAAGCGCTTTCCAAAATTAAAGATTTAAATTTAGATTTAATATTAATGGATATCATTTTAGCGGGTACTTTGGATGGAATTGAAGCAGCTAAAATTATTAATAACAATTATAATATTCCTATTATCTTTATAACTGCGTATGGAGATAAAAAAACATTAGATAGGGCTAAGTTATCAGAACCATATGGGTATATTGTCAAGCCAATAACGAATGAAGAGGATCTTCTTCCAGCAATAGAACTTGCAGTGTATAATCATCAAGTAAAAACCCAACTCAAGGAGGATCGGAAGAAATTTGAACAGATCAAGAAGTTTATTAAACGTGATAAAAATGTTAGTTCTTCTCAAGTAAAGAGTTCTATAGAGGAAGGGGAAGGTTTTGAAGGATCTAATAAAGGGCTCGATCCTATGAATGAGATAGAAGTCTTAGGTGAGAAACTTAATTTAGTTGATTGGTTAAAAACCATCTCCAACCCTGAACGATTTTTAATCCTTGAATTTCTAAAATACCAACCATTAAAATTAGATGAAGTGGAGATGTTGATTGATAAATCTCAATCTACTTCCTCACATCATCTCAAGAAATTAGAAGAAACAGGTTTAATTAAAGGCTGGAAGGATGGAAAATATATCTCTTATTCATTAAATAAACCCAAATTGATGGAATTTGCAACTTTATGGGAAAATTGGCTTGAAAAGCTTTCATCTTAACTTTAAAAAATCAAAAGGAGAAAATGACAAAAATGAAGAACTTAGAGAAAGAAAAAATTATTAACCTTAGAAAAAAATTCAAAAAAAACAGTTCTTATAAGCACTTAAGAGAAAGTATGGAAATCATAGGTAATGAAGATAGGTTTTTAATTTTAGATCTTTTAAATGAAAAACCATGTTTTCTCGCGGATGTTGAAGAAAGTTTGGATAAAAGTCAACCTTCTATTTCACATCATCTTAGAATCTTAGAAAACCATAAATTAATCAAAAGTACTCAAAAGGGAAAGTTTAAACAGTATTCTATTGTTGAAGAAAAGTTTAGAAAATTATTAGATTTATGGAATGGATGGGTTCAGTTAATCAGACTAAAGAATTATTGAATCATAAGAATATACTCAAAATATGTTAAATTAAAATAACCTATAAAAAAATTTTAAACTTAAAGAAATTAGGTACAATCGTTAATATTAAATAAAGCTAATGTATTTAGTTTTGTTTTAATTATGAATTTTAAAGGGATCTTTTTAAATACTGAAGCAAATGCAGACTCAACTAGAACAGAGCCAATTTTCATGTCCTTTTTGTAACAACCCACTTCCATCTCGCTATTCCAAATGCTTTAATTTATATTGTAAAGGACAGGATTTTAATGAAAATAACTTAGTCGTATATAGGTTTAATAAGGATTTAGGAATAGGAAGAATTGTAAAGAGGTTAGAAATTCCCGCATCTAAATCTCTTGAAGAAGAGGATACTTTTTTTATCGAGAAATTTAAAGTTGAATTCAAGAATGATATTATAAAAATCCTCCATCCGATTGATTTAATTCATTACACCTTTCAAAAAAATGAACAAATAAGAACAGAGAAGGGAATTGCCACTATTAATTCAGATGATTTTACTATTAAAAATGGGATTCTTTCCTACGAAATACTTTTCTCAAACGGAAAAAAAGACCAAATATATGAATCTGAAATTATAGAAAAATATAAAACTCCCCTCGAGGAATTCCTTTCAAAAGAAGAAATTGATCCTCCAAAACAATTTTTGATACAATATTGGGCAAATTTATTCAAATCATATTATTCTTCGTTTCAGATTAAATGCATCACTAATTCTCGTCTAACTTTAATGCCCCATCAAATAAATGTCGCACATAGATTATCTGAGGAATTTTTTCCAAGGATGCTTTTAGCTGACGAGGTCGGATTAGGTAAGACCATCGAAGCGGGAATTTATATTAAGGAAATGATGGCAAGAAGGTTAGCAGAACGAATTCTTATAATTGTTCCCGCTACTCTCGTAAGACAATGGCAATTTGAGATGGAAAATAAATTCAATATAAAATTTGAGATCTATGATGGGAAGAAAGTCAAAAAGCTCCAGAAGAAAGGAGATATTAAAAACCCACGCTTACTCCATAATCCATTCTTTTACGATAATCTAATTATTTGTTCTCTGCAATTTGCTAGAAACCCTAAGTATATAGAACTACTTTCGCAAATATCTTGGGATATCGTAGTTTTTGATGAAGCACATCACTTAAGAAGATATCTCCAGAATAAACAAACCGGTAATTATCGAGAAACTTTAAACTATGCTTTGGCGAAAAATTTGAGTCAAACAACAGAAAGTTTACTTTTATTAACCGCAACCCCCTTACAACTTCATTCATTCGAATTATACTCATTAATTGAACTTATCCATCCCGAGGCATTTGAAAGTTTTTCGGATTTTGAACATTTCCGCAAAGATATGCCTTTTATTAATCTCCTTATCCGAAACATCAATAATTTACATAAATTGAACAAATTTGAGGTTAAGAATACCATTAAATTACTCAAGGATCTTGATTATATTTCACAGAACCTTAATATTCAAGATTTTTTAAATAAGATACAGAATAAATCTTATAAATACCAATTGATGGATAAGATTGAACAAGATCATACTCTCTCGAATTTTCTCATACGAAATCGCAAAAAGAATGTTTTTTCGGATGATTACATTAATGAAAGAATCGTCAAGACTATTTTAGTGGAGCCTACAGAAGAGGAACTAGAAACATATAAGGAGATCCGACTTTATCTTGCCAAGATCTACAATCTTTCTATGACCGAAAATAACGCAGGTCTTGGGTTTGTAATCACTACTCTGCAGAAATTACTCACAAGCTCAAAATATGCCATCTTGAGAAGTATTAAGAGAAGATTATCTCAAATAAAAGAATTAAAGAACATTTCCTTAGATCCTGATTTAATTAAGGAAGAGGATCCGGAATACTACGAAACCGAAATCGAGGAAGAAAATCTTGATTCAAATGGGAATAATAAAACCTTAACCTCTCAAGAGAAAAAGTCTTGGGATGATGAAGATGATTTGTTAAATATTCAAAATCAAGAGAAAATTCTCACCGAATTTTATGAAAAATTAAAAGCCGTTCCCTACGATTCTAAATCAGACAAGCTATTAGAACTCTTAGACCAAATATATGAGCAGAATCCAACCGATAAGCTCTTAATCTTTACTCAGTTTGTTGATACGTTAAATTACTTGAAAGATTTGATAAAAAAGAGAAGACCAGAATTTTTTGTTGATACATTTTATGGGGGAAAGAATAAAAAGGAGAAGGCAGAAACCGTGGAGCGATTCAGGGAAAATAATAATTTCTCGATTTTACTTTCAACCGAAGTCGGAGGGGAGGGCAGAAACTTTCAATTCTGCAAGGTTCTGATTAATTATGATCTTCCTTGGAACCCTATGAAGCTCGAACAGCGTATTGGAAGACTCGATAGAATTGGACAGAAATCAAAAGAGATATATATTTATAATTTCTTTTTAGAAGGAACCATAGAAACAGACATAATTTTTGCGTTAAATAAAAGGATCAAACTTTTTGAGGAATCGATTGGAAGCCTTGAACCTATCTTAGGAAGTATTGAAAGAGAATTTAAAAACCTTCTCTTTCTTGATGAGAATAAAAAGCAGCAAAAAATCAGAGAATTCAATCGAGATTTAGATCATCAAGTTAAAAAAGCCAAGGAAATTGAGATGCAATTAGATGATTTGTTAATTGATAGGAAGTCTTTCCAAATGGAGGGGCTAATTAGTTCTTGCGAGGATGTCAAACTCTCTCACGACGAGCTTTTTATAATGATGAGTCAGTTTTTTAATTTGGAAAATGAGGATTTTGGAAACTTTAAGATTCTGGATGGTAATGAAAATCACCATGGTCAAAATCCTAAGGGAAATATCAATTATGAAGTTCTCATTGAGCCAGGATTAGAATTACGTAAAAAGAGTAAGGATCAATATAAGTCAAATTATAAGGGTACCTTTAGTTTGGAATTAGCTCGCAAGAAGGAGGAAATCGATTTCTTTGCGTTGGGGCATCCGTTGATGGACAATATTGTTGATTTTTGTACTTCCAGAAATTTTTCTGGGAATTTAACCTCTTTGACTATTGATAAAGAGCGATTACCCCAGCGTTTTTTAGACGAAGATTCTAAGGCTAATGAGGAATTATTTTTATTTATTCTCAATATGAAATTTCAAGGATTTATCATCGAAAATCAAATCAGCGCCATTCTTATGGATGAAGATGGTAAAATCTTTCAAGAATTGGCAGATTATATTACAGATATAAAGAATTTGAGTGTTTTCGATTTTAACAGTAAGTTCTCAAAACCAAGCCTTAATGAGAACGGAATTCATAAAAACATAAACCGAGCAAAGGAATTTTTGCAACGGATTAATTCGGGATGGAAAAGGGAAGTACAGAGATTAAATAAAAAATTATACACTCAAGAAAAAGAAAAGAAAGAAAAAATTTACAAGCATAAGAAAAAGGTATTGAATCTAAAAATTAAAAATTTAAAAAAGAGACTGAACAAGAAAATTTCCCAAAGACCCAGTGAACGCCAGCAACAGAACATTGCGAATATGAAAGATGAGAAAAAGAAACAAGAGAGGATTCAATATTATGAGAGATTGGAAGAAACTATTCGTTTCCTCGAGAGAGACATATCCAAATCAATTAAGAAACTTGATGATTTGTACTTTGAATATGAGGACTTGAAAGAAGATATGAAAAAACGAAATCAAGCGAAATTTTTCACCAATCTCATTGGAATAGCTATAGTAAATATCGTATGATTTATAAAATTCAAAATTTTAAGAGTATCTCGCTTTTAGAAAAGATTCTTAAAAAATTCAATTAAAGATTGAATTGCTTTTTGACCTATATTCTTCTGAACTCTATGGTTTTATGAGTCTTCAATATGATTATGATAATTCCACCTAATACAGAGGGTTAATTTATTTTAAATAAGTTTTATAAACAACCTATTATAACCTATAAGATTCATTTCCTTTGTGGTTCAAAGGAAATAAACATTAAAGGAAACATATATGTTTAAGTTTCCTTAAAAGTAAATTTATAACGAAATTTAAGGAATAGAGTGTCTTTCCGTCAATCCTATTTCTATTCTAACTCATAATTCATAGTTAACTTTCAGAAATTAGATTATATTTTTCTCCAAATTTCTTAAAAAATTTTGTCCCTCCGCCTTCCTGAATGACCTTGAAGGTATTTTCAATGTCAAAAATTCTCATCCCACCGACAATGGTAATTC
>CAZZIC010000072.1:0-7773 GCA_964653985.1 uncultured archaeon
TCAAAAAATTTTCGACATCTATCTGCTCTCTTTCTCATTTCCGGAGTATCAATTTTTGGCTCTATTTTTACATCTATTTTTTGAACTCTCCAAAATCCCTTTTTATTTCTTCCCACGGTTACTTCTGCCGTAGCGTGTAAATCTTCAATGGTAAAATCTCTCTTTTTTAGACAAAAAATAAAGCTCGCACTTAAACATCCAAGAATTGCGGTTCCTAACATTCTAGAGGGATTAGGTCCCCACATTTCTGGCTCTTTATCGTGCTCATCGTCAATGTAACAATCCTCTACCTTGATTTCACCTAATTTACATTTGAAAATCATTTCCTCTTCTAATTCTAACCCTACACTAACCTTTTTTTTTTCTGACATTGATCGGTAAACCTTTTTTCAAATTTCATTATTTATACATGGAAGAACCTAATTTTTTAATCTTGTTCTAATAATTCATTAGTTTATAATTTTAAGAAATCTAATAAGATATTACCTATTCTCTAGTTTTTTGAGCTTATAATGGACTGATAAATGAAAATAGAGACCCAAAAAATACATAAAAATTAAGTAAATATATTCTAAGGCAAATAGAATAAAGCAGATAACCATCACTATGAAAAGAGTGAATTCCATATATAAAGAAAATTTACTACGATAATATTTAAAATCGAAAAAAGACTGAGGATTTTTAAATTCTGCTAGAAATTTCTCTAGGTTCTTTTCTTCTTCCTTAGAGATAAGGAACCTGAGCCCAAAGGTCTTCTTCGGGAAAAAAAAGAAATTTGTTCCCCAATCAAAAGTATCTATTATGATATGAAGAAGATAAGCAAATCCACAGATCATTAGAACAGGCCAGAAAAAGAATAATCCCAAAAAAATAATCGCAATTGGTGGGACAATAGAGTGAGAAATCAAATTTCTATGGTTTCTATCTTTTGCAAATTTAGAAAAAAATACATCAAAGTCCATAATAAATGAGAAAAAGACGATAAGTGTAAATTCTAAGAGAGTTAATTTTAAAATAGCATGAAATATTGATGCGATTATGATTCCAATGGCCATATGGCTATTGATATGCATATCTTCTCTCCCTAATTCAAATATTGTTTTTTCTTAACTCTTTTTATTACTCTCTTTTTAGTTTTGAATCCATGAGTTCCTTTTTTTTCTACATCAAATGAAGCTGCGGAGGATGCTAAATACCCACATTCTTTAATAGCCTCCCAAGAGCGATCAGATCTAATAAATTCATACAAAAATATTCCAAGATAAACATCTCCAGCACCAGTCTCATCTAATACAGCATCTGGTTTAAATGCGGGTATCTTTAAAGTTTTTTGATCATATCTTACAATCAAGGATCCTTTTTCTCCTAAAGTTATAATGTTTAGTCCTTGAAACTGGGGATTTTTAAAGTATTCCTCTACTTTTTTAAGGTTCTCTTTTCTTGTTAAGATTTTCATTTCTTCTTCGGAACCCTTTAATATTAATTTATCTCCAATTAATCTAATAATACTATGTACCAAATCTATTTTTTTTTGATCATGTGCTAAAATTACTTCTCCATCATCACCAATCTTTCGAATAAAACCTTGGAGATCTATTCCAATGAAAGTATCTGGGAATTTTTCTACTAATTTTTCAACATAATTGATCGATATCTCATTGCATATAGGAACAAGGACAAAACCGTGAATCGGACCTATGTTTTGCTTATCCGGAAATGAATTGAATTTTAATTTAGGACCACGCGTTTTTAAAGTTAGATTCCTGGTATGATCATAATACTCCAAGATAAAATTAGTATTGCTTTTATTTTCCACCCATTTTATAAAATCCAGATGCACTTTTTTATTTTGAAGAGGCTTCAGTAGCTCTTTATTAAAATTAGATTTTCCAATAGTTGATATGATGTATAGATCCACATCATTCGTATATTTTGAAAGGGCTAAAGAACAATAACTTACACTCCCTCCAAGAGCAGGCTGGTTCTCTTTTTTAAACCTTATAATTGTATCAGTTGCAAAATGCCCTATTAAGTATAAATTCATTTCTGGTTCTCTGTGAAACTATTACTGACTACGTAATTCGTCTATGACTTTATTCTTTTCTTTTAAAGTGATTTTTAGTTTGTTTATTTTGTTTTGCAAATCTTCGACTAATCCAGACATTGGACCGCTAACTTCCGTTTTGGGGGCCTGAACTTCTTGTTCTTTCTTTAAATCTTGAATTATTTTATTTTTTTCTTGTAATTGATTTTCAAGTTGTTCAATTTTAGTTTCAGTTTCCTCTGCTAGTTTTGTTGATTCTTTCTGTTTTTCTAATGCCTTATTCATTTGTGATAACCTTTCTTTTAATTCTTCATTTTCCTCCTCAAGTTTAATGAGCTGTTCAGTATCAGTTTCAATTGGGACTTCTCCCCCTCCTTCTTCCACTTGTTTCTTTAAATTTGCATTTTTCTCTTTGAGTTTATCAACTATCCTTTTATATCTATTTAACTCTGATTGTAGATCTTGACAAAGAAACTCTAAGGTTTTCGATTTCGATTGAGAGGAACTTTCTACGGCTTCTGGTGCTTCTTGAACCTCCTTAATTTCAGTAGCCTTTTCTTTTTCTTCTTGGAGTTCATTTTTTAAAGTTTCATTTTCTTGTTCTAATCCTTTAATTGTCTCTTTTAATTCTGAGATTTGAGTTGTTAGATCGGAAATAGAGCTTTTTTTTTTGGAGAGTTCGCTCTGAAGATCCTCTATCAAATCTGCTTTGGATTCTTGAGGTCTTGATTCAAGGTCTTGTTTAAGTTCTGAGATTGTTGTCTTTTTTTCCTCAAGTTCAGAGGTAATGGTATTTATCTTTTCATTTTTTTCTTTCAGTGTACCCTCAAGGTATTGCAGTTTTTCTTGTAATTCCTGTAGATTCTCTTTAGTTTGCTCCAATTCTTCCTTATTTCCTTCTTCAAGTTTTTGTTCCAATGATTCTTTCTCTTTAATTAATTGATCTTTTTCTTGAATAGTCTTTTTAATATAATCTTCTGTTTTATTGATTAATTCTAGATTTTCACTTATCTTATTTCTCAGTTCTTCATTTTCTTTTTCTAGTTTCTCCACCTTCCCAATAGTATCACCGATAACTGAAGGGGTCTTCATTTCCTTTATCATTTTTTTTCTCCAAAGACCAATGAAATCTTCTACTTCCTCCTCATCCTGTTTCTCTTCTTCTGCCATTATCTAACCTAAAGGTGTTTTTTTTATTAATGATTACTAAGTATAAAATAGGTTATGATAGAATAAAAAATATATCTTATTCTCGTGAAATGATTCCCGAAAAATACCCCACAGAATAGTCACATGGTCCGGAACCGCCTAACTTTTCATAACTGGTGTAATAGATTAATCTTTCAGCCTGATTTGCCCCTAATTTTTGGCAAATCATCAACAATGTTGTAATTGTCTGAGGTCCACAGACAGAAGTATTTGTTGCCTTTTCATAAACTAGTTTCGGATCCATTTTTTCAAAGGCATTCATTACAGCTTCATCTTTCTCTCTCATTTTCTTTAAATCTTCACTTGGATTATGGGGATTTCTTGGCTGTTTATGGGTCATATCTGAAGACGCAATAATAATTATATCCTTCTCTAAGAAATTTATTGCTTGAGAAATATCTTGAGAAATCTTTTCGAATGTTTGAAAGTTTTTGTTTGAAATCTTGATGGGAACAATTTTCACTTCTTTGTTTTGAGCACAGTATTTGACAAATGGTAACTGTACCTCAATATTATGCTCTTGATTCAAACGAAAGCCAGTAAAAGCAGATTCGTCAGAAATTATAGTTTCAGAATTGCTTAATATCGCCTTAGCTAATTCTGAATCGATCTTCAAATCTCCAAGAGGAGTTTCCCAGCTACCGTCTTCCATAAGAGCTATCTTTCCATATCCTACATGATCTGTTCCTAAAATGATGACCGTATCAGGTATCCTTTCCTTAAACAAATGCAAATATGTATGAGCAGCAGCACTACCGGAATAATCATAACCTGCGTGAGGAGATATACCACCAATTATCTCTCTTTTTTCTTTACTTTGTGTCTCTGGTAACTTTCCAGGCCCAAACTCCTTATCCATAAAAGAATTTTCTATTTTTTTCTCTAAACTTTGTTTACTTCCCGGATAAAATCTACCTGCGGCTGAAGCTTTTCTTTCTGTCATAATTCATATTGATATTCCAATAGTTAATATTTAATTTTTATGTTTTTAGATTTTAATAGTTTTAATTTCAATAATTTTATTAAATTATTGACAATTTTCCTTGTTGATGAGCGAAGAAAAACAAGAACGTATTTCCTTAGATGAAATTGATGAGGAAAAGGATATTCCTGAGAAAATTCCAACGAAGTTTGTAAATTCTCGGGTAGTTTGCTTTAATCCTTTATATGCATCTTTACTTTATGTTAAAAGAAGGTTTTTTGGAGCTCCTCTTGGAATTTCAAAACCCCGATTGGAATATTTCAATAAACCCTCAGAATTGTCATTAATTGAAGCTTATTATTTAATCAAAAATGATCAAATTACGATTTTTGATGCAGAATCTCGGAAGAACCTCGACCCCGAAGAGTTTTATAATATATGCGTCAAAATTCACGATAAATTTGAGGAAAAATATGTTATATATAAGGACTTAAGAGATAAAGGATATGTTCCCAGACCAGGATTAAAATTTGGGGCAGATTTCGTAGTATATGAAAAGGGTCCCGGATTAGAACATTCCCCCTTCATAGTTCATGTATTACCTCAAAAATCCAAATTAACCGCTATAGATATGGTAAGAGCTGGCAGACTAGCTACATCAGTTAGGAAAAAGTTTGTAATTGCCAATCCACAGACTAAAAGTTACTATTTTTTTGAGTGGTTTAAACCTTAGCCCAAAAATCTATTATGAATAATTAGACCATAGATGTGTAGGGGTTGAATAATAATTTTGATCTTTTTTTCAAGAAAATAAAAACTATGGCAAATAAATGAAAAAGTATAATTCTCGAATTAAAATTGAAGGATAAAGAGAAAGTTAAGTGTTAAGGAAAGACAATTTTTTATTGATATAAGAGTACTCTAATAAGATCAGCGATATCGTGAATTCGATCTGCTAATTTCTCTAATGTCATAATGCTGTCTCTAATTCTTAGAAGTTGATGGATTTCTAAATTCTCATCATCGTATAGATAATTCAAAAAATCCCGATAAATTACATCTACTTTATTTTCCATTTCATGAATCGTTGTTGTATTGCTAAATACGACACTGGGTTTATCTCTCAAACTCTTTATAGTTCTTTTAAAAGAATCCGCCATAGTGATTATTTCATTAATTAGTTTATGATATCTTTTTTTAATCTCCTCATCTATTTTGGGATCAATGAATTTGAGTATATCAACAAATTCTAAAGCTGAGTTAATGACATTATCCATCCTTAATATTAAATCAACGTAGTCCCCAAGACCATGAGCTCCCGCCTCTGCATATTCTTGAATTAACTGTATTTTTATGGAATCAGCATCTTCCTCTGAGATTTCCATCTTACTTTTTTTATTTTCAAGACTTTTAGTATCTTTAGAATCTTCTGCCCATCCTTTGTAATATACTCCCATATCACTGATAACAGAATAGACGAGTCGAGAATGTTCAATTAACATGGACACAATTTCTTCCTTGATTTTATTCAAAATTTCATCACATTAAATTTTGATTTTATTTAGTCGTTATTGAATATATAATAATAGTCATTAAAATTATTAGGCTTTATCGATCATTAATATGAAAGTTCATTCATAGCTTTATATGGAAACATTACCAAATTTTTCTTATAAATTCCTTCTTTCCAAAAAATAAGAAAATGTAGGTTAAATATTTAAATCTAAAAACTCCTGAATAGCATTAAAAAAGCATTTGCATCGGTACCATTAACAACCTCTTGAGGATCATAAACCACCCCAAATAATAAAACTATTATGGTCGTGAGAGCAAAAGCTAATATCATTTGAATTATGTTTTTAATTATGGATTGCCGGGAGATTATACCAATGAAAACCCCAAGAAGAATTATACAACTAATTATTATAATAAATGAGACTAAAAATGGGATGTACCCGGCCTTATTAACAAAGAAAAAAGGTATTAAAGGTACTAAGCCGCCTAAAAAAGGGCTTAATCCGTTTACAATAGCTACAAAGTATCCTGCAAAGTTTTCAGCTCTTTCATACAATGTTTTAGGTTTATGGGCATCATCTTCCTCATCGTTCATCTCTTCTTTTATAATCTTGTCATTCTTTTTAAGATCGCCAAGGGTTACCATCGCTTTTTTAATTGCCAAAATCTCATCCAAATCAGATCCATTCTCCTCATATTCCTCGTCTTCTTCCCCTATATATGAAGCCATTGCTTTATCAATTTCAACCATTAACTTTTTCTGTTCAGCTCGCTCAGAGAAATAACTTCCCGATAACCCAGAAATTAACATTGAGATTGATGTTCCAAAACCAGTTAAAATAACCAAAATTGCGGGTATTGATTCTTCTTTACCCGTCAATAATCCTGTAAAAAATCCAAGAAGAATCCCTAAAACGGTTAAATTACCATCGAAAAAATTCACTACAAAATATCTTCGAGCTATTAGAGTGAATTTCGTAATTTTGTTATAGGTTTTAAGATTTTGAAAGAAAGATGAAAGTTTTTTGAAAACCATTTTTTTTAATTGAAAAATTTATTCAATTGATATATTTAAACATGCTTTAAATAAATAATCAATATAATATCTTTTCTTAAAATCCTTCTTATCATTTTTTTCTTTTAGAATACCAATTTAATTATTAAATTTCTTGGAAAGGAACAGAAATAGGGAAATTTCAAGTATTCTAATGTCTAGTTTATTTTTATTTCTTTTCCGAAAAGTATAGGAGTAAAAACTTTATTTTGAAAATTTCATTTTCCTATCCAATATAATAGGATGAAAAAATTGGGAAGCTAATTTGAAAGCAATTGGAATAGATATAGGAAGTCTGGCAACAAAAGTGGTGCTTGTTGACGAAGATCAAAAGATGAAAGATTTTCGTGTTAATCGTTCCACGTATGATTTTAAAAAAATTGGAAGAAATCTTTTTGGAGATCTTTTAGAAAAAAATAATCTTAAACGATCGGATGTTTACGTAATGAGTACCGGTTATGGAAGAAATACTATAGATTTTGCAGATGATCGTATAACTGAAATCACTGCCCACGCCAAAGGAGCGCAATATTTTTTTCCGGATGCCCATTCTGTAATTGATATAGGTGGTCAAGATAGTAAGGCTATTCTTATATCTAAAAAGAGTGGAAATGTGATTGATTTTCAAATGAATGATAAATGTGCTGCGGGAACGGGACGTTTTTTAGAGGTTATGGCAAACGCATTGGAAGTACCCCTTGATAAGATGGGTGATTTGGCACTGAAAGCGAGTAATCCCGCCTCAATTAGCTCAACATGTACTGTTTTTGCAGAGAGTGAAGTTATTAGTTTATTTGCCAGTGGTACTTCTAAAGAGAATATTGCAGGAGGTATTCATAAATCTATCGCGAAAAGAGTCGCTGGAATGGCAAAACGGATTGATGTTTCTCCATTATTGGTATTTTGTGGTGGAGTTGCCAAAAATATCGGAGTTAAAAAATATTTGGAAGAAGAACTTGGCTTTGAAATTCAAAGTCCTCAATATCCGCAGTTATGTGGGGCTCTCGGTGCTGCTTTAATAGTGTTGGA
>CAZZIC010000072.1:7873-19837 GCA_964653985.1 uncultured archaeon
TCTTGATTGTCTAATTAAATTAAAAATCTATATGTAATATTTAAACTAAATATGGAGCATTTGGATCTATTATCGGAATTTTCAGATTACTTGAAAGAAGAGAGGAATAAAGGAAGAAAGATTGTTGGATTTGTGTCTCATGATAATATCCCCGAAGAATTAATCTCTGCAGCGGGGTTTATACCTTTGAGATTAATTTTTGCTGGCAATGACCGCTTAATGACAGCAAGTCATGATTATCTTCCTCCATCTACATGCTCCTTTGTACAGAGTTGTATTGGATTATTTTCTGTAAAGCCAAGAAACTTTGAATTCTTGGATTTAATTGATTATTTTATCGTTTCAAATCATTGCGTTTCTGATATTTGCACCTCAGAAATTATTTCGAAATATTATGATAAAAAGCGATTAAACTTTTATGTATCTTATACTCATAATGAAAATAGTTCTGCATATTTTAAGTTAGAACTAAAAGAATTTAAAAAAAGCCTGGAGGAGATTAGCGGAAAAGCTATCTCTGATGTGGAAATTATGACAGAGATAAAGAGATATAATGAATTAAAGAACTTAATGGCAAAAATCAGTGAACTTGATATTATGGGATCTAAAAAACTGAAAATTTATCAAAAAGCTCTTTTATATGGTCCCAAGATTATACCAGAAATCCAAGACTTTTTGAGCAATAATCAAAATTCCAATATTAATAATAAAGGGGATTTCAAAGATTTGTTATTAACTGGATGTTCTATATTCATCGGAGACTACTTAATTGATCTAATCGAAGAAAGCGGTGGAAACATCAAGTTTTTTGATACTTGGATTGGATATAATTATTATTCTCAAAAGTTTAGTAAAAAATTATTACATTCAACGAACGATCCAATGGAACTTTTTGTTAAAAGGTTTGAAAACAATAAATTAGGAGATCATAGTGTTCCGAATTCATTAGATAATAAAGTGTCTCATATTAATGCGATAGTAAATAAATATGAAAGAGAATATGATAGAAACCTTGGGGTTATTAATCATATCATTAAATTCTGTGATCACTTTAGTTTATTTCAAACGACAATGAAAGATAAACTGCAAAAATTGGGAATTCCCATATTAAATCTAGAAAGGGATTATGCCCGAGCGAATCGTGGTCAATTATCCACTAGAATAGAAGCATATTTGGAGATGATGTAAAAATGAGTGTATTTGCTGATGACGTTATAAATTTTAAGTCCGTTTTAAAACTTGCGTATAATTTTTTAGCTGGAAGAGAATATTTGAAAAAAAAGAAATTTAGAGAACGGAAAAAATTAGTTTCCGTTGCTCTTCCATTCTCCGATTTAGCATTCAGTGCTGGAGCTGTGCCTGTCTTTCCTATCAGAATGGAAAAGTTCAAGATTAATTCTTATTTAACAGCATTAAATTCAGCTAAGAGTTTATTTGGATGGAATTTAACCACTAAGTTATTAGGTTTTGTACGTCAATTTGACATTCTAAAACTTATTGATAATGTCTTAGATGATGTTATCCATACAATAAATGATAAGTATAATGATCTTTATGAACTTGGGTTGGATGAAGGAGTTTCTACCGATTTTTGCTATGGTATTAAAGCATTAACTGGTATGCATAAATCAAAAGCCAAGAATGTAGACGCTACCCTTAATTTTACAATTAGATGTAGTGCCTGGAATAAATACCTGGAATCTTTAGATAAATATGTCCCAAAACAAATTTGGGTTGATGTTCCACCGAGAGATATAGGCAATGCCTTGGAACTTTTAACCAATAACGTTTCTAATGCTTTGGAGGAACTTGAAGAACTTACGGGAAATGTTGTAACAGATAATAGTCTAAAAAAACAATTTAGAATTGGAAATCAAGTAAAGAGCTATTATAAGACCATTCTATACGAAGTGAGTAAATCAGACTTTTACCCTTGTAATCCCGCAACATTCGCAGAAATATTAGCCCTACTTGGATTGAGCTTTCAAGATTATAATTCTAACGCTCAGCGGTATTTAGAAAACTTCAGCTTTTTAGTTAAAGAAATGCGAGAACGGATCAATAAAAATATCGGAATGGACGTCTCAAAGATGCCAAGAGTTTTAATGACCCCAGTTTTTGGAGGATGGGAACCAGAAACTCATGAAATCTTATTTGACATGGGGATTAGAACAATCTATGCTGATTGGGAAATTCTTCAATTATTAGAAGAGATTGAAGTTTCCAGAAATTCTGATCCAGTTGAAGATTATGCTCGATATGTTTTGAACGCTACAACTCAAGGTATTGGCTGTGATCAAGATAAATTAACAGATAGTTATATTAAAACTGCTAAGGAACTTGAGGTGGACGGTCTTGTTTTTAATCAGACCTTTGGTTGCCATTCTATCTCGAATTGCTGGTCTCTATTAAGGAAAAAAGTTCGTAATCAATTAGAAATTCCTTCCACCGTCATTAATTTTCATAAAATAGGCGAAAACGTGGAACAGATTAAGACTCGTTTAGGCGCATTCTCAGAAATGTTAGTTTAATCTTGTATTTCAAACGTTTATCAAACTTTTTCAACATCTGGTACCATAAATTAACAATACATGTTTTTTTAAAGCATTAAACCACAAAATTCCTGATTTAGTTTTTAACTCTTTTTGATTAATTTTCTTTAAGACTGTCAATAAATAAAGGTTAATATAGAAGTAAAGAGATATAAGTATGATAAAAAAATTATAACAGAATGTATCTCTTATGAAAGAAATTATTACGGAAGATGATTATTCAACAAAAAAAGCAGCTTTATACAGCTTAGCGGGATTTACAGATGTAGTCTTATTTCAATTTTTCACATTTCTAATTTTCACATTTTTCTACGCTGTAGTGGGTTTAAATGTAAATTTGATTACATTAGCTTTTATTTTATGGTCAGTATGGAATGCTATTAATGATCCGATGATGGGTGCTTTATCTGATAAATCCACATCCAAATGGGGGAGAAGAAAACCTTTTATCATCGCCGGGATCTATCCACTTTTAATTATTAACATTCTTTTATGGACTCCTCCAACCGATTCTCAATTAAATACATTTATCTATTTCTTGGTCATTATTATTATCTGGGAATTTTTCTACACAATGTGGGTCTCTCAATCAAACTTCTTTGTTTCCAGAGATTTTTGTTAATCTCGAGCAGCGCGTGAAAGCTAATACGATAATACAGTTCTTTCAAGTAATTTCATTAATAATCGCATTCATTTTACCGAGTTTTTTTATTCCTAAATATGATGATCCTCAATACTTTCCTAATTATATGATTGCGGGGATAGCTATTAGTATTATTTGCTTCATTTCTGCGACAATTTTTATTAAATTCGGCATCCAAGAAAGAACGGAACATTCAAGAGACCCGGAAAGAGCTCCTCCATTTTTTAAAGCTTTAAATTATACATTAAATAATAAATCATTTATAACCTACATAGTTGGTACCTTCGCTCTATGGTACACCTTCGGTATGATCCCTACTATTATTCCTCTCTATGGAAGCTATGTTTTGGGAGTGGACGACTCATTATTGCTCTCTTTACTTTTAGCAACTGGATTTATTAGCGCAGGAGGATTTGTATTTTTATGGAAATATATTGTGGGTAAAGTGGGAGCAAAAAGAGCATTTATTCTTGTAATTATTTCATATATAATAACTCTTTCTCCTTTTATGTTTATTTCCTCTTTAACATTAGCATTCATCTCTTTCTTATTTTTAGGAGTTGGCCTTTCTGGGGCGCTAATGATACGAGATATCACGATTGCGGCGATTATTGATGAGGATGAATTAAAAAATGGGGTGAGACGGGAAGCAGGATTCTACGGAATCAATGGATTTATGGTTAAATTGACGAATATTTTTGTATTCCTTTCTATTGCTTTAGTCTTCAATACTGTTGGTTGGACTGTATTTGATCCTCTCGGTACGACTACTGAAACCATTTTTGGATTGAGATCGTTGATGTTTATATTTCCAACTTTCTTTCTCTCTATAGGTTTAGTCTTTATGTTGTTTTTCCCAATAAACAAAGAGAAATATGATGAAATAACCCAAAAAACTGCCGAAATTCACTCAGAAAAGAGAAAACAGTTTGAGTAATAAAAACTTTTTTTTTTTCTCAATACATTTTTATTTTTCCTCATAGATATGCATGAGTTTATTGTATGTATCAAAATCTTTCAATTAATCTCTCGAAAGAGTTATTAATAGAAAATTAAAAACAAAGTACAAAAGTTAGAGGGGAAAATATGATACTAAAAATTTTTATTTGAAAAAATCACTCGGTTTTAGTAAGTGAGGTTCATCATCTTCATCTTCTTCTTGTTGGGCTTTTTCATGAGGATCAACCCATTCTTCTTCTCCACCGCTTCCACCACCAGATTGACCTGCCGCTTTTGCCTTATCAGATCCTTTTAATTCACTAGGTTGTTGTAAATCGGTTGAAATCTCTTCTGGTTGTTGTCCAACGGAAATTTGCTCTTGATTGACGACTTTTACGGCTCCAGATTTCAACATTTTTAATTCACTTAAAACTTTCTCTAAATTCATCGATTGGACACTCTTATTCATAGTATCCATAATCTCTCTTAGTGATTTAGAGGTTTCTCTTAAGCCTTTAGGATTTATTCCAGTCAAGAGGGAATCTAAATTTGAAGTTACGTTTTCATTTAATTCTTTGAGCTTTTCAAGGACAGTCTTCCAATGCTTATTCATTTGAGATTCTATAGCACTGATCATTTTAATGGTTTCATTCATAAAATTAACATGAGCTTCATAGCGTTCTTCATCTTTTTGCCTTAACTCCGAGATCAGCATTATAAGTTTTCTTAGGCCTTCTTTTTCTTCACTCATATTCCTATCAGATAATGATTATTTTTTTATCTTACTATATTAATGATATTTTGATAATTTATATGTTTTTTATTTGAATTATTTGATTTTCCTAATATTGATTTGATTAATACAAAACACAAATCTTTAACAATTAAGATAATGGTCAAATTCCCAAGCTCGCTCTACATTATTGCTTTTCGCTTTTTTATATGCTTGTATCTCTTCTTGCTTTTTCTTTAAAAATGAGGTAAATAGGTCATTTCCTAAAATATTTTTAATAAATTCACTCTCTTCAAAATAATCTAGGCTTTCCTCTAAACTCCTTGGTAAAATTTTAATTCCTAACGTTTCTCTTTCTTCGGCGTCCATTTTATAAATGTTTTTGGTAGTTTCTCTAGTTGGCTCAATTTTGTTTTTAATCCCGTTTAATCCGGCAGCAAGTAAAATCCCGCTTCCTAAATAAATATTCATGGCACCATCTCCCGCTCGATATTCAATTCTTGCAGATTCTTCATAACCCGGTACTCGAATCAACGCAGTTCGATTACTCACTCCCCAAGAGATATAAACCGGAGCTTCATAATGGGCTACAAGTCTTTTATAAGAATTCGTTATAGGATTAAGGATCGCCGAAATTGAGTTAATATGCTTTTGAATGCCTCCGATATAATATCGTAATATTTGACTGATTCCCCCTTTTTCATCCGCAAAGACATTTTCCCCATTTTGAGTGAGATATTGATGTATATGTAAACCCGATCCTTCTACTTTAGGAATTGGCTTCGGGAGATAGGTAGCAATCAAATCGTTTTGTTGGGCTTTAATTTTGGATATTAATTTTGCAGTTTGCAAGTTATCTGCTTGTTTTAAGGCTTCATTTGCTTGAAATTCGATCTCTTGTTGACCGGGACCATTTTCATGATGGATAGTTTTAATATCTAGTCCCATTTTCATCATTTCATTAGCAATTTCTCTTCTTAGAAAATCAAGCATATCATTTGGTAAAAGATCCATATAAGAAGCTGAATCAGCAGGTTCTAATTCATGATTTAGGAAGTACCATTCTAACTCTGGGCGCGTTTTGTAATTGTATCCCATATCCGCTGCATCTTTCAAAATACCTTTAAGTAAAGCTCTTGTACAGCACGGATGAGGAAATCCTTGATTATCGTGGATGTCACAGATAAATCTTGCAATTCTTGGATTCCAAGGAAGAATCGAAAAAGTATCCAAATCTGGAACAATTCGCATATCGCTTTGTTCTGTTTCTAAAATTCCTATACTTGACCCATCAATTCCTGTTCCATGTTTCATTTCTTCCCATATTGATACGGGGAATTCAACTCCTTTAAAGTCTCCAAGAATTGTGGTGAACTGAAATTGAATGAACTCAACATTTTTATCCTGAAAAAGATCTACAAAATCCTTCATTTTATACACTTCCATTTTTATTCCTTAGTATTTTACTGAATCTAAATTAAATCTTAAAAGTTTCTTCTTTTTTATCTTCGTTTTAAGGGTACTAGAAATTCAATAATAAAATATGAATGTAGAATTTATTAAAGAAAGTATCCTATGAATATCAAAGAAATCTAAATATATTAAGGAAAGAAATATGCCTAAAAAAGAAGAAGATCAATATAAAAATCTAAAAATTTATGAAATAAATACGTGGCCGTGGATAAATTCTTTATCAAGGCAATATTCAAGGGATGTTAAGCTAGATACCATCCCCGAAGAGATATTTGAAGAAAATCTCCTTAAATTTGATGCTGTTTGGTTAATGGGTGTTTGGGAAAGGAGTCCAAAAAGCAGAGAAATTGCATTAAAAGAACCAGATCTAAGGAAAGAATTTAAAAAAGCCTTGCCAAACCTTAAAGATGAAGATATAATTGGCTCTCCTTACGCAATTTATTATTACCATGTTGACAAGCATTTTGGGGGATTTGAAGCATTAGATGCTTTTAAAGAGAAATTAAATGAAAAGGATATCAAATTAATTTTAGATTTTGTTCCTAACCACGTCGCGGTGGACCACCTTTGGACACTGGAAAAATCAGATGTATTTCTTGAAGGTACTAAACAGGATTTAGAGGATAACCCCGATATGTATTTCTCTATTGAAGATAGGGTTTTTGCTCATGGAAAGGACCCATATTTTCCTCCATGGAGCGATACAATCCAAATAAATGCATTTTCAGAAACGGCAAGAGATAAACTGATATCGACTTTACTAACTATAGCCCAACATGCCGATGGGGTTAGATGCGACATGGCTATGTTAGTAACAAATGAAATATTTAAGAAAAATTGGGGAGAACATGTTAGAGAGGTACCAGAAAAAGATTTTTGGGAGGTCATCATTCCAAGGGTTCATAAAAAATATCCAGAGTTCTTATTTATAGCAGAGGTATATTGGGACATGGAGTGGGAACTGATGCAGCAAGGTTTTAATTTCTGTTATGATAAGAATTTATATGATCGATTAAAGGATAGTAATGTGGATTCTATCATAGGTTATCTCCAAGGAGACCTATCTTATCAGCAAAAACTTCTCCGATTTATTGAAAATCATGATGAGGAGAGGGCGATAAATGCGTTTGGTAAAGATAAATCATTGGCTGCAGCAACGGTTGCTTTAAGCGTTCCGGGTGCAAAATTAGTATATGAAGGTCAAATGAAAGGTTTTGAAACAAAACTTCCCGTACAATTAGCAAGAAGACCAGAAGAAAAACCTAAAAATGAAATGCTGTCCTTCTATGAAAAACTTATTGGGCTTTTGGATGAAGAAATCTTAAATTGGAAATTAAGTGAAGTTAGAGCAATGGAAAAAAATGGAAATTATTACCATGAGAAAATAATTGCACATCAATGGGAACAAAAAAATTCGATTATCTTAGCGATAATAAATTATAGTCCATTAAATAATGGTGCTAATATTCTGCCAAGGAATATAAAAAACGGAGATAAGGATTTAATATTGAGAGATATTTTATCTGATACAACAATGCAACACTCTATAACAGAGATTAAAGAAAAAGGTCTTAATGTAGAATTAGCCCCTTGGAAATCAAAGATATTCAAAATCCCTAAAAACTAAAGAATTAGTGAACCGTTACTGTTTTCGCCAAATTAAGTGGTTGGTCAGGATCAAGAGCATGTTTTAACGCACTGTAATATGCGAGAAGCTGAAGGGATGGAATAAATGTTATCGGGCTAAATAGATTATAATATTTGGTACCTGGCTGAGGAATCCTAATTGTCATATCACTCAAATCGGTTATCGTCTCATCAGATTCAACAACAACTGAAATGATTTGTCCCCCGCGTGCTTTAAACTCCATCACATTGCCGACTAATCTTTCATAAGTTTCATCGGGAGGTGCGATAAAAATTATCGGAAATCCTTCCCTTACTAGGGAAATTGGACCATGTTTCGCATGTGCTGCAGAATAACCTTCTATAAACCTACAAGCAATTTCTTTTAATTTTAACCCTCCCTCTTTAGCAGTGGCGATTGAGATACCTCTTGCCAGAAAGAAAAAGTTCATACTTTTATCTAAGTTGTTTACAATATCCTTAATCTTTTGAATATCATTCTGTAAGAATTCTTCAACTATATCTGGGGTTGTTTCAAGAGCTTCTTGATATTTTTTTATCTCCGATTTTGAAGTTTTTCCTCTTTTTCGAGCAATTTCAAGCCCTACTAAACCCAAACTAAATACTTGGGTACAATATGTCTTAGTCGCGGCAACTCCTATCTCCGGACCTGCTCTTGTAACAATAACATGATCGGAATGTCTTGTTAAAGTTGACCCAACAATATTTGTAACTGATAAAATTTTTATATCAGGGGATTTCTCTTTTGCCCAGCGGATAGCTTCAATAGTATCGACAGTCTCTCCCGATTGACTTAAAGCTATAATTACAGCATTTTTCTCTAAGCTATCTGAAACTTGAGTTTTAAACTCCGAACACTCGATGTCAATTATATATTTTTCTAAAAATCGAGAAATAATAAACTTACCCGCTAGGGAGGCATAGTAAGAGGTACCCGCTGCTGTAATGTAGATTTGATCCGCTTTTAAAAGAACATCTGCAAATGCTTTAATTTCTTCCTCTGGTATTTTGAGTGTTTTTCTTAAAGCTTCCGGTTCTTCATAAATTTCTTTAAGCATGAAATGTTTATATCCTCCTTTTTCGGTGGCATCAACATTCCAATTGATTTCTTGTGGTTCTTTTTCAATTTCGACAATACCCTCTTTTATATCGTAAAATGTTGCATTTCCAGGTCTTAATTCTGCTAATTCATGATCTGCCAGTATATAGCATTGCTTTGTATGGGGTAATATGGCGGGGATGTCCGAGGCACAATAACTCACTTTACCCTCCTCAATTCCAACAATCAATGGAGATTCTTTCCTCGCAACGATTATAGATTCAGGGTTTTTAGCATAACATACTGCGAGAGCGTAGGCACCTTTACATTCATTTATCGCTTTAATTACTGATTCTTTAAAATTAAATCCTTGGCTGATAAATTCTTCAATTAAATGAGGAATAACTTCAGTATCTGTTTCGGATTTAAATTTGTGTCCCTTAGAAATTAATTCTTTTTTTAAAGGAATGAAATTTTCAATAATCCCATTATGTACAACAGCAATATCATCCGAACAATCTGTGTGTGGATGGCTGTTGATCTTAGTTGGGGGACCATGTGTAGCCCAGCGAGTATGTGCTAAAGCAATTTTGCCCTCCATCATATTTAATTTAAGATTCTTTTCAATTTCGCTAATCTTTCCTGAATCTTTTTTTAATTTAATCTTCCCATTAGACAGAGTTGCTATCCCACAAGAATCATATCCTCTATATTCTAAACGTTTGATTCCTTCTAGTGCTTGTTTTCCGATTCGATAATTGTCGTGAGTAATTATCCCAAAAATGCCACACATATTTAAACCCTACAAACTGGTTAAAATATTAAGTATTTCAAATTATTTAAGATTTTTATAGCAATTTCTGCTATACTATTAGATGAATTTAATTCCGAATTAATTAATTTAATTATTTATATAGAAAAGATTAAATCATTTAATAATTAACTTTAATATTTCGTTTACTTTATTTAAGAATAATGTCATAGAAGTGTGAAACACTTCTATTTGAGAGTTAATACAATATGATATATCAAGGTCTTTTTAACATCATTGATCTCTATCTAAATGAGAGTGGACTCTTGTATGATAATGTCGATCAACATTTTAGAACGGAGATTAAGAGTTTTTTTAAGCTAAATGGGAAAACCTTGAAGGAAATTCGAGAAGAAATAATTAATTTTCTAATCGATGAATTATCTTCATTTGGATTTGATAAATCCTATGTTGAACTAAAATTTGACGATCCCTACGTCGAATTTAAGGAATATGAATTCGAGACAATAAATTCTTCCCTTCAACTTTATGAACGAAAAATAGCCCCACTTGTATATGAATTAATTTTGGAGAAGATTGTAGATTACCTTGTAAACGGAGATATAGCCCCCTTAATGTTAAATCTCAAATCAAAAGGGTTGGTTCCGTTGGAATTCATTATGGAGTTGAGAAATTTGAAAACTCTTTTGGAAAACAATCCTGAAAAACGAGAAAATCTGAGAAGATATATACATATCAAAGAACGAGTCATCCAGAAGTTTCGCGGAAGTCGATGTGATATTGAAAATTTAGAAACTTTGAAAGATCCAGAAGATCGACTTCAACTAACCTACTTAGTTTATAGAATTATCGATTTCTTTCACTTAGAAAAGATGTTTGATTTTTCTTCCATAAAAGAATTTTTAAGAAATAACATAGATGAATGGCTAATTGATATTCCATTAGTAACATTAAAAAATCCAGATATCTACTTTTGTGGGATTTATTTAGCAAAGAATCTTAATGTGGATGTCGATGAAGATAAGGTAAAAACTTTTATGTATAATCTTTTGGAGGAGGCCAACGCAGAATTCGAATCTCCTCTTATCGAAGCAACGGACGGAACTTATTATTATCTTAAATCTAAAGAGCTAATGGATTTGAAATTAAGTGAATCTCAACTTGATTCTTTACTAATGGCAGATTCAAAATATTTTGAGCCAAATTATCTAAAAAATCTGGAAACATCCCAGTTGGTTGTAATTTTAAAAATTCTAAAAATGTATGGTTACCATAGAAAATTTGGTCCTGATAAAATAAAACCCATTTTGAATGAAATTGATTATAGAGTAACTGATCGAGGAATTACACAATTTCGTGAGGGATTTATCTCTTCTGAAGCTACATACTATGTTCTGTTTTCAAATTATATGAGAAATACGTTAAAAAAATTAAAAGAATATCCTTTAGTTGAAAATGTCGTATCAAGGATCTATAGAAATTTAGAGATTTTAGATTTCTGCCGTGAAACCAATCCAGATTTAGTGAGTGAGTTGTTCTATTCTTGCGAAAGTTTAAAATTGTTGAATTGTATTGAAACTAAGGAGATGATCATCCATCTAGCAAAATACTTATTTCCAAACAACGTTATTAGAAAGATTGAAAAAAGTCAAGTATTTGCCCAGGGGGATGCTAAATTTAGACACCTTAAAGTTAACAAAATAACTGGGAAAACAATTTACTAATTTTTACAAATATTCATTGAATTCTCTTTATTTATTATTTTAAAGGTCTATCTTTTGTCTAAGGTTTTATGAACTTAAAATTCTCTTTATTTAAATTTAATCGAGGTTTTTCTCTAAAGGTCCAATAATTTCTCTTATCAAAATCTTAAATTATTGTCGATTCTTTTACTTATTTAATCAAATTAATTTAACTACTGAGTAATCTATGGATTTTAACGATTTTGAAATTATATATAATGAAAATAGATGTAAAATCGAAGATAAAGAAAAAATTAAATCTAAATTAATCGATATTCTAGGAGACAATAATGTATCTACCGATGAAACTGATATTTTTGCATATACCAGAGACACATCTCTCATTTCATTGAATTGGACAATAGAGAAAATAATAGCTGGCTTACCTGATTTTATTACTTTTCCAGAAACAGAGGAACAAATA
>CAZZIC010000073.1:0-19640 GCA_964653985.1 uncultured archaeon
TTTAACGAGGAGGGTCTATAGAAACATATTAAAGATTTAAAACAAACTCTTTAATATATTTTTTAAAGATTCATTTCATTAAGTTTGGAGAACGAATTTTCATGAAGAAATGGATGACATACCTCATTATTTTTCTTATAGGAGTATTCCTAGGAGTTGTTTTCGTTTTAATTGATAACTATATTAGATCTTTTATTTAAAAACTTACAAGCTAAAAATATTTGATTTCATCATGACGGAATCACATTCAAAATCAACACGTCCCAAACCTAAGAACCATAAAAGAACCGTCGAAAAGAATTTAACTGCCAAGTTTATCGTGCTCCTTTTTACGGGATTTTTAATTGGGTGTATTTTTACTAATAGTATATTCTTAAGAGAAGAAAATGCAATTGAGCTTGATATTGTTTATAGCTCGGAAAAAGCGAGTTGGATGACAGTTGCTTATGGAGATTTCTTAGATTTTTGGGAGGAAAATCACCCCAACGAGGAGATAAAGCTCCAAATTCACCCTTATGGCTCATCAGATTCAATGATTGCCATTTTGAATAGAGAGATTTTTCCTACAATCTGGAGCCCTGCTTCTTCGATCTGGTTGCCATTCTTGAATGCAAAATGGAGATCGTATACTGGCGAAGAGGAAAATATTGTTAATATTTCAGAAGCCGTAAGGATTATTTATTCTCCAATTGTAATAGCGACTTGGGAAGAGTTCAATAAAACACATAATATTCAAGGATTTTCCGACATCCATCAGTTGAGTATTGATCCCGCTGTGGAAATGAGAATGGCCCATACGGATCCTAGATTATCTAATTCTGGCTTTATGAGTGTAATAATGGCCCTAAAAGCCGCTACAGGAAAATCATCAAGAGATTTCACCATGGATGATCTTACAAATGAAACAAATCAAAAATGGTTAAAAGAATTGGAATCAAGTGCCGTGTTGTACGGAAAATCGACGGGTTTCCTTAGCCGTTATATGAGAAATGAGGGGGCTAGCGGATTAAATGTAGCATTTCTTTATGAAAATCTGATCCGGGACATTTCGGGAGCTTCAGAAAGCGGTAAAATAATTGCGATTTATCCTGAAGAGGGAACTCTATATAGTGATCATCCATTTTCAATCCTAAATGGAGATTGGATTACACCTGACCAGAGAAGGGTTGCTGAGGAGTTCCTAAATTTTCTGAATCGCCCAGAAACTGTTATAAGTGCTATGGAATCAGGGTTTAGACCTATTAACAGATCGATTACCTTAGATCCTGAGGTTTTTAATTATGAGAAAAATGGGATCGCATATGAAATTAACGTACCAGAATTAAAGGTACCCGAAGATGGGAATGTACTCTTAAGAATACCAGATCTATGGTTATTAAGTAAAGCAACATAATAAACATCCTTCAATAAAATAAAAAAAGCTATTATGAAGTCGAAGGCAAATGTAATAGAAAAGGTTGATAAGAAAGAAGAAGTTCTACCAATTCCCTTAAGAGTCGAAAAATTCTTTTCTAAACCTATTTATAGAAAGTTATTGGACGCATCCACTATTATATTCTTTCTTTTGGTTATTATAGGACCAATTATATACATTTTCGTTTCAATTTTTGCTAACATTCCCATTATCAATCAAAATGTCTTTAATGATCCTCTAATAGGAGATTTAAAATGGCAAATTATTTTACAATCATTAGGAAACTCCTTTATAATAGCTGCCTTAGCGGTGGCGTTCGATTTAGTTATTGCATTTCCTACAGCCATTATTCTTACTCGATATAAATTTAGAGGTAAAAAATTTTTAGATGCGTTAGTAGACCTGCCGATGGCAGTTCCTACTGGAGCTCTTGGGTTCTCTGTTTTGTTGTTTTGGGCATTATTTGGAGTCTCTCCTGGGATGAACTTAATCTTTTTGGGTCATGTCGTTTTTACATTCCCTTATATCGTAAGAAATATGAAAATAGTATTGGAAAAGACTGCAGTACTCTATGAAAACGCCGCTAGAACATTGGGAGCTTCAAGCTTTACCGTCTTTAGAACCATTACTTTACCTTTAATGAAGGAGGGGCTTATAGCGGGTTCGATTTTGGCCTTTACAAGAAGTTTAGGAGAGACGGGAGCAACAATTATATTATCTGGTTTGATCCAGACAGCTCCAATTGTTATTGTCGGATTCCGTAGACAGTTAGAATTACCCGCCGCATCATTTATTGCGGGAATATTAATTGCAATTTCAATAACTCTTTTATTCTCCATCAAATTATTCACTAGAGCAGGTGGAGTTCAATTAGATAAGGTATGGCCAAAAATTGAAAGCAAACTCAGTAATAAATACTTAAGATATATTAGAGATTTTTTAGCATTAATCATATTATTAATTATCATTTTAGTTCCTTCATTTTATATATTAACAAAAATTATTGGTACAAATATTTTTGAAGCAGTTTTTAGAGGAGTTGATTATAAATGGGCATACTTGTATACAGCCTTTATGAACTCTGTGCAAGTGGCAGGCTTGGCTGTAATGATTAATTTAATTTTTGGTATGCCCTTTGCATTCATAGTCGTCAAAAGAAATTGGGGTAAGGTTATCACCTTCTTGGATACGATTCTTGATATTCCTATTGCTATTCCAAGTGCTGCTTTAGGGTTTGCAATTTTCATGTTTTGGGGTCCTGCTGGAATAGGACTTTTCCAGCCCGGATTTTATATGATTTTATTTGTTCATGTTACCTTCACATTTCCTTATATGGTAAGACCAATAATTGGTGTGTTAGAAAGCTCTAATGAAGGAGTTGAAGAGGCGGCAAGGACATTAGGAGCTTCAAATTTAACCGTCTTCAGAAGAATTACTTTACCAAATATCAAACAAGGAATTATTGCTGGAGCAATAATGGTCTTTACAAGAAGTTTGGGGGAAACTGGGGCTACTATTGTGGTTATGGGGAGTATAAGAACAGTTCCCGTATTAATTGTGGACTGGGTTGAAGCTAATGCATTTCCCGCGGCCATTTTCGCCAGTTTCATTATAATACTTTTCAGCGCATTCTTGATCTTTTTATTGAGAACAATCAGAAATCGGGGTGACTAAAGTTTGCCAAACATTGAGCTTAAAAATATAACTAAAACATTCGACGAGGGCAAAGTACTCGCTGTGGATGATATTTCCTTAGAAATCAAAGATGGGGATTATGTGTTTTTATTAGGTCCAAGTGGTTGCGGTAAGACTACGACTCTAAGGATGATTGCAGGACTTGAAGAACCAACCAACGGGACTGTGTATATAGATGGAAAAAATGTAAGCGGTATCCCACCTGAGGATCGAGATATGGGTTTCATCTTCCAACATTTTGAAATATTTAACCATATGACAGTCTGGGAGAATGTGACTTTTGGTCTAGAAATGAGAGGATTGAGTGAAAAAGAAATAATTGAAAAAGCGGAAAAAGCCTTGGAAGTTGTTGAATTATTGGATTATGCTGATGAATTTCCTTCAGTCTTTGGAAATCCTGGATTACAGAAATTGGGTATAGCCCGTGCAATTGCCACAGGAGCAAAAATACTTATTATGGATGAACCCCTAGGTTCATTAGATCCAAAGGTATCCAGAGTTTTTAGACATGAACTAAGAAAATTGATCAAAGATTTGGGATTAACTGCAATACATGTAACTCATAATCAAGAAGAAGCTATGGCAATCGCAGATAAGATTATATTAATGCGAGCTGGGCAGATTCTTCAAATGGGAACCCCATATCAATTATATGAAAGTCCGAATAGCATATTTGTAGCAAATTTCTTAGGAGAAACTAATTTCATCCAAGGATTCGTTCTTAAACTCCTAAATGATCGTAAAATGAGGATATGGATTCGCTTAGGGGGACCAAAAATTAATTGCCATAATAAGGACTGTATATTTACTTTAGATGATAATGTAGTATTGGCTTTCCGATATGAGGATGCCTATTTATTCGAAACTGATTATGCTTTTGATGATAGTAAATATGATTGGTCGAAAATGCAATTCTTTAATGCAAAACTTGAGACTTCAAGGTTCATTGGAGAAACTAAGAGATTTTATTTGAAATTGGATAATGGAGAGGAATTTTCGGTGGTAAAACCAGGTACTTTTAAGGAAATTTTTAAGGAAGGAGAAGAACTAATAGTTGGTGTCCATATTGATGACACTCATACATTTAAAGCACCAAAAGATCTCCTACACGAATTATCCTTAACATAAAGAGGTAATAATATGGTTGATATAAAACTAAAAAATATTTCAAAATCATTTCGAAATTTTAAAGCATTAGACGATGTTTCATTGGAAATTAAGGACCGAGAATATTTTATAATTCTAGGTCCCACAGGCGCAGGAAAAACAACTTTACTCAAACTAATTGCTGGACTTTATAGACCCGATAAAGGAGAGATTTATTTTGATGACACCGAAGTTACTAATACTCCACCCGAGGAAAGAGATTTGGGATTTATGTTTGAAAATTATGCTTTATTTCCCCATATGTCAATATTCGATAATATAGGATACAGTGCCCGTGTTCATGATCGAGATCTTGAGGAAAGTAATTCCTTAGTTGAACAAGTTTTAATGATGACACTATTATCGGGAAGAGATGACTCTTTACCGAAGGAGATGAGTGGTGGAATGAAACAGAGAGTTGCGTTGTGCAGAGCTTTATTAAACCTTGAGCAGACTCGATTATTAATTTTGGATGAACCACTTAAAGCATTAGATGCCGGTCTTCGAAATAGTTTAAGGAAGGAATTATTAGATATGGCTAAATCAGAATTACTAAAACTGACAGTCATTCACATAACAAATGATGAACGAGAAGCAATGATGGTTGCAGACCGAATCGCAATCGTAAATAAAGGAAAAATAATCCAAGTTGGAACTCCTTATGAGATCTATTATCATCCTAAGAATTTATTTGTAGCTTATTTTATGAGTGAAATTAATTATTTCGAAGGCGTGGCGGTAAAAGAAGGAGAAGAATTTAACAAAATCAAGAATAATTCAGAACCCTTAGATGATTTCTTCTTAAAAATACACAGAGATTCCAAACAACTTGGAATGAAAATAGGTAATTCTTTATATAGTTCTTATATCAAAAGTGAAAGATATAAGGAAATAAAAGATAATGATAAAGTTTTATTAATTGTAAGAGCAAATCATATGAAAATTAGGCTTGGGGATAGAAGAAATGAGAAAGAAAATGCGTTTAAAGGAAAAATAGCACGCAGAAAATTCATGGGCGTTTTCTATCGATTTGAGGTATTAGTTTCAATCAATGAGGAAAAAAAAGTAATTGTTTTAACCGAACCAGCAACAACAGAAATTCATAGAAAATTTATTGAAGGACTCGAAGTCACTGTTTATTTTCCGAAAGAATTAGGGATTATTTTCAAAAATCCGGGTAAGGAAGTAATTAATGAAGTTTTAAAGTTAAAATAATAAATTAAATAATTAAAGAAAAATAAAATAATAAATGGAGGTTTAAAGATGAGCGCTCTTTATGAATGGTTCAAGTCTAGGAATGAAGAAACCGTTATAAATAAGACATTAGTTCATATGAAAAAAGTATTAGAATGTGTAGTAGAATTCCAGAAAGCACTTTCTTTTTTGCTGGATGAGAAAAATATAGATTTAGCAATTAAGGTGTTCTTTAGAGTGAATGAACAAGAACACCAAGCTGATGGAATAAGAAGAAAAATCTTAAGAATGCTATCCAAAGCAGAATTGAACCCTACTGTTCGAGAAAATTTAATGCATTTAATAAAAAGAAACGACGATGTGGCGAATGCTACTAATGCCAGCGCCAGAATGCTAATATACATGAATCATAATGATCTCTTAAGTTTAGGGAATTTAGTTCATAAAAAGATGTTAGAAATCGCAAGTATATCTGTTGATACGGTTAAAAAGTTGGATTTGATGGTTAATAAGCTAATAACTGGAGAGGAGGAAGAAATCCAAACATTAGGAGAAGAAGTAAATTCACTTGAACATGAAGCTGATGAGGCAAGATTTGCGATCAATAGAAATTTAGTATCAAACCATCCGGATATAAATCCTTTTAGTGCGATCGAGATTCATAATTGTATTTCCGCAATGGAAGCAATTACAGATAATGCAGAGGAGGTTGCAGATTACATTATTTTACTGACCACCTCGAGAAGATTTTAAGTAAATATAGTAAAATAGAAGATATAAGCATTGGAGTAAAAAAATAATCGAATTTCTCTTAAAAATTCATCTTTTTTACTTTTATTTCTATACTCTCCTTTTATTCAAATACATTCAGCTCTAGATCGTTAAAATTTTCAGAGATTGGCAATAACTATTTGAAGGATAATCTCTATTCTGTCCCTTAGTAAAAGAGAGATTATTAAAAAAATTTAGAAGGAAAAAAATTAGAAGGATGGCAAAAAGTTGATACCAACGATATCATGGACTATTACTATTCGAAATCTATCATTAGAATAAGCCTTCAAATTAAACTTGAGTAAAATCCAGATAATCGTCATGTGTCCTGTTAATGGCACCCAAATAGAAAGAGAAGGAAAATACAAAAAGATTCATTAAATATTCATTCAATCTGGAATGTATATACTACTTTTTTTATAGAAATGTCTTTCAGAAACAGAAATCAAGTAAAAATAAGGATAAATAAAAATGATTTATTTTTTGAATTAAATACTAAGAGTATTTATTTTTTTTTCATTGATTCTCCGCAGCACACAAATCCTTGTTCTGTGCAAGCTCCTTCCTCTGCACAATCACATGGTTTTGTAACCTTTAACTCTAATCCGCAGTCATCACATACAAAAATTTCTCCTTCTTTTAACTCTCCACAGCTTACCAAATTTTCCACCTAATAATTTTGTTTAGATTTTATGAAATTCTATTATAGAATGCTTTTAAATATAATTCTTATTAGTTAAAAATTAATTCAAGAATTAATAGTCTAGCCTTATATGGATCAAATTTCTTCTTAATATAATTTAGGAAAATAAGTTTAGAAAATGAAAAGTAAAAGCTTTATATTTGTAAATAAATTTATATTAAAATTAGATATATTGAAAAATTACTAAAAACTGCTTTTAGTTCATATCTTAGAGAAGAGGAAGTTGCATATTACCTTATTTTACTGACTACTACAAGAAGATTATAGGGGACAAAAAATTTCTTCTTAGTTTTTACTTTTTTATATAAACTTGTCAAAGAATATTATTTTACTATAGTTTTCTATATATACTATATAGTCTATTTAGTAAATATAGTTAAATAACAAATATATATAAACATTAGATTAAATAAATCTTGTATTAAAATAAGGTTTGAAAAAACAATGGGTTATCATATAGAGACGAGGAAGGTTCAACAAACGGGGGGATCCTCATACATAATCAGCCTTCCCAAAGAATGGATAGTCAAGCATGATATAGAAAAGAAAGATACTTTAGGAATCATTTCACAACCTGACGGAAATATTTTGATTACACCTAATATTAATTCCGAGGAATTGGAAAAAACCAAAAAATTTGTGGTTGATGGAATAACTACTTATAATTATATGTTCCGACTCCTTATTGGGGCTTATTTGATGGGGTATTCTAAAATTGAAATAATATCCAGTAAAAAATTTGAGCCTTTTATTAGAGATTGTATAACTGAATTCACTCAAATCGCCATTGGTCCTGAGATCATCGAAGAATCGAATACTCATATATTGATTAAGGATTTGTTAAATCCTAAAGAAATGCCCTTTCATAAAACAATAAAAAGGATGTATATCTTGGCTGAAAGTATGCATAATGATGCGATTAATGCCTTGAAAAATAATGATAAAGAATTAGCAAATGAAGTTACTCGGAGAGATAATGATGTAGACCGTCTTCATTGGTTAATTGGACGACAATCAAGCATAGTCTTAAGTGATATAATTCTCTCACAAAAGATGGGAATTACGCTTCAGCAAGCTAATCATTATCAATTAATTTCTAGATTCCTTGAAAGGATTGGAGATCATGCTGTGAAAATCGCAAAGAACGCCTTAAAACTTATGGATAAGGAGATTGATCCAAAAATTATTCAAAAAATGACTGAAGCAAGTAAGATCGCTTTAGAATCATTAAACAATAGTTATACTGCCTGGCTTGAAGAGAATATCGATCTTGCAAATCAAAATATCGATGCAGTTTCTAATTTGATAAAGGCATGCGAAGATATCCCCTTAAGTTCCGATAAAGCGAATATTGAAGTTTCAATCGCAATTGGTTATATAATAGAATCTATAAGACGGACGGGCGAATATTCGGGCGATATTAGCGAAATAATTATTAATATTTTCATCTAACAAAATATAGAATTTACTATCTTTTCGCTCTTCTTTTCAATTCATCTTTTTTAACTCACTTATTCATTATTCAATTTGATTTTTAAAACACTTAATTATGTGAAACTAAAAACAATCATGATGGATCAGTTAGTTGGGGTTATAAGTTCTTTTAATTAGGATTGTTTAATATCATTCAAAAACAAATAAGGGATGGAAGGTGATAATATATGGAATCAAGAAAATAAATTTATATATTAAATTATAAAGGCTCTTTAACAAGATAATATACTTCTTTTGAACCGCACTCCGGGCATTCTACTTTCTTATCTTTTGAAGCATCCTCATCTCGCCATTCATTATCACATTTAAGACACCCATAACCCACAAAACCTTCCTTAATTTCAATATTTCCTCCTAAAATAAGAAGCCTTTTTCCCTCTAATAGGGCAGCAGTGACTTTCTGATGAGCGCTCTCAAGGATCCTCGAAAATGTAGGCTGAGACACTCCCATTTTTTCAGCAGAGTCTTTCTGATTGAGATCAACATAATGTTTAAGTCGCATCGCTTCAAATTCAGCTACTGTGAGAGTTACATATTTATTTAATTCTCTATCAGCTTCTTCAAAATAGAAATTTTCAGGCGTTCTCTTAACCCATCTTCTTCTCGTCCGGCGACCCATTTCAAGCTCTCAAAAGTTAATATAATTATAAAATTCTTATAATCTAATATTATTACTATATATTCATAAAAACGTTTAAAATAAAAGATTATCTCTTATGATTTTGAATACTATATTTCAAATTCTGCTTATTCAAATACTTAATCCTCTATAATTCTTAGAGATTTAAATTATTTTTTTTTCTATTCTCTTTATTTGGATTTTATTTGATAGCACCCCCACAATTAAATTTAAATATTTCCGATAGATGATTAATTTTAAAAAGTTAGAAATTAATATTTAAAAGACTATTTGAATTTTAATTTAAAAAGCTGAAACTATTATGAGTAAACAAGAAGTTGAATATAAGAGTATTTACACCGCTATTTTTTCCTTAAATTATTTCACGCAAGGCGTAAACATAAGTATATTTGCCGTAGTCGTTCCGATTTATCTTTTGGCCCAATTAGGTGTGGTTGAAAGTTCAGATATCGCGGGTTTAGCAACTATCGTCTCTCTTCCCTTTGTTGTCAAGTTTTTATATGGAATTCTCAGCGATAAAATCGTTTTTAAGAAAATAGGAAGACGAAAACCTTGGATCTTGAGTGCCATATTTGTTGCAGGAATTATTTGGATAATTTTACCCGTCTTTTTAACTCCTCAGAATGCTTTCCAAGTTTTTACAATTTCGGGAATCTTGATCTTCCTCGGAATTGCTATAGCAGATACCGCAATTGACGGATTTATTTTAGATATTTGTCCAAAAAACCAATTGGGAAGGGTTCAAGGTTTTTGCTGGTCAACTCGATCAATAGGAACAATTATAGGAGGACCGATGATTGCTGCCATTCTTATAGTTATCCCAATAGAATTTATATTTATTACTTTAGGGATTCTTATGATTCTATTTTCAAGTATGATCCTTTATATTCAGGAGATATTAATTGAACTTCGGGAGATTTCGATTGTAGAAAATTTAAAAAGCATGTTTACCAAAAAGAAAAATTGGAAAGTTTACATATTTTCTCTCTTTAATGCAGTTGTTGATACGGTAATCATTGTTTTTTTATCCTTATATATCTTAATTCAGATGGGTATTGTAGGAGCTGAAGGAGCAACACTTGAATTTGTAGAAGAACAGATTTATACTTCGCGAGATTTGTATAGCAATCAAGCCATTATATCCCTAATTGTAGGCATGGGTGTAATAATCGGTTCAGTAATCGGCGGATATATTGCGGACCTTATTTCTCGGCGGCTCAGTGTTTATCTAAGCTTGATCATTACTACCGTAGCATTACTCTTAATGATTATTCCAACAGATGCTTTAATAATTCTTTTAATATTTGCATTTTTCATTGGATCGACTGTTGGTTGGCGGAATTCGGGCTTCTCCGCGGTAGTTGGAGAATATTCGAAAATGTATCCAGAGATGGATAGTACCTATTTTGCGATTTCTACATCTTTTGTAAACGTTGGCTCAACTTTAGGACTGATAATCACCAGTGCTTTATTTGGTGCATTGAGCGGGTTAAATACTTTCACTATTTTCTCGATAGTATTTATTTTTATGGCAATTTTATCAAATATCGGAGTTATACCCTTTTATTTTATGGATCCTAAAGATTATGAATATAAATTAGCCGAGAAATCATAAGAACTTGGGATATAACTTAAAAATCTATAAATTTCCTTTTTCTTTTTCATTTTCTAAAAGCTTGTCTTTTTGACTCCAAAGATTATAGTAATATTTTTAATCTTTTAATAATGATAAAACTCAAGTTAAACTACTTGCTTATTTTCAAGGTGGAAATTATTAATATTAATTATGCTAACAGAGTTAACAGATTACCAAAATATATTTTTGCTGAAATCGAAGAACTAAAACTCAAAAAGAAAAAAGAAGGGATAGATTTCATCTCATTAGGAATAGGAGATCCCGATTTAGAAACTCCAAAAGTTATCATAGAGGAACTAATCAAAGAAGTACAAGTTCCTGAAAATCAAAACTATCCGACAAGTATGGGAGAAGAAGATTTTCGGCAAGCAGTTTCTAATTGGTACAAAAGAAGATTTAACGTTGATTTAGATTATAAAACAGAAGTTACAAATACTATTGGCGGAAAAGAAGGTGTCGCGAATGTAGCTCGAGCTTTCATTAATCCAGGAGATATTGTTCTCTGTCCCAATCCGGGTTATCCCGTATATGAAAATGGAGCAACAAAATTATGTGATGGTAAGCCCCATTTAATGCCAATTTTAAAAGAAAACAATTTTTTACCGGATTTAGAGGCAATAGAAACCGATATATTGAAGAAAGCTAAAATGATGTACTTGAACTATCCGAATAATCCCACGGGAGCAATAATTACTGAAGAATTCATAAAAAAAGTTTTAGATTATGCCGAAGATTACAATTTCTTTATAGTATATGATAATCCTTATTCAGAATTTACATTTGATGGTTATGTGGCACCTTCCATTCTTGAATATAGTCAAAATCACATCGAAATTAATAGCGCTTCTAAGATGTTCTGTATGACTGGCTTTCGGTGCGGATGGGTTGCGGGAAATAATAAAATCATTAAAGGTTTGCGAAAAGTCAAATCTCAAATAGATTCTGGATGTCCTGTCTTTATACAGAAAGCCGTAATAAGAGGGTTACAAAAATATACTTCTGCCCAAAGACCAAAAATTGTCGAAGATAACATGAAAATTTACGAAAAAAGGCGAGATATCTTAATTCAAGGATTGAACAAACTTGGATGGAAAACAGAAAAACCTAAGGCAACTTTTTATGTATGGACTAGATTACCGAAAGAATATACTGATAAAACATGTATGGACTTCGTTAAAATCCTCTTAGATGTTGGAGTTATTCTCACTCCAGGAGTGGGATTTGGAAAATATGGAGAAGGATTTGTTAGATTCGCATTAACTCAACCTGTTGCTCGGATTCAGGAAGCTCTTGAACGTATTAAAAAAATCCTAAAGTAGAATAGAGATTATTAATCTTATCTTTTAAATTCTTAAGCTAATCTATACCATATAAAAATATCAGAGCTAAAGTAGGAGAAAAAGAAGTAAAAATAAAGGTTTAAGAGATTATAATAAATCCTCTTTAAGTAATTCTTCATCAGAAACATATATTTCTGCTTTTGAATCATATTTATCAATTACAAAAACTTCAGAAAAATTTGATTCATTTTCTAAATCTCTTGGCAAAAATACATCTTCTAATCTTATTTGAGCCATTTTTTTTCACGCTTATTTTTTTCTTAACTTTTTTCATAAGATCTTTCTAAGCGCAAGAGAACCTCCGAACCTCTCTTAATATAGTATCTTTGCAAAGAGAAACAAACCAAAGAAACAAAAAAAAGAGGTCAGAAGATTTGTTCTCTTTGCTCATAATACAACTATCTTAATGGGCTTAATAAAGCCAAGATGATAGATATTAGTTGTATTATGTGTAAGAGAGATCATTATTATTAAGATCTATGAACTAGTAAAAACTTATAAATGTTCCCATTTTTTTCCCATGAAAATAGTGTGAAAAATTATAAGTTAAAAAAAGTCCAAAAATAAAAAGGAAGACAATTATTGTTTGTTTTCTACATTCTTAAGATAACCAATTCCTCTTTCTGTGAGTTTCCAGCCACTTTCCACTTTTTCAGCTACTCTTGAATGCTCTAACATATCAAGATGGTATTTAAGCTGCTTTTGATCAAGTTCAAAGTCTTTTGCTAGCGATTCGATGGAACATGTATCCTCTCCTATACAACGAAGCAATTTTCTTCGAATTTGGTTTTGCAATGCTTTTAATCCTCTTGAATGAAGTTCTTTTTTGCTAATATCTTGGTGCTTTTCAAGAAATTTCTCTCTCCTTGTCAATACTTCATCCTCATCTAAACTTTTTTTGTCAGTCATTATAATCTCCCGAATTTGTATTAAATAAATAAAATGCAAGATAGGAAATATTATTTTTTAAAACAAAAAATTCTATTAATAGATTGTTCCATGAGAAATTAACAAACAATAATTCAGAAAAGGCAGGTATTGTTTAAAAATTGAACATTTTATGAAAAATAAAAGAAGAAGGATAAAATAATGTATAATCAAACTAATCTATTTTTTTTCCATATTTCTCTCTGAGGTAGCCATTTCTTTTTTCATCTTCAAGCTCTAATTCCCCAGGGAGATTTGAAGATTCTTCTAGTTCCATCAGGACAGGACTTAAATCTGAGTCGAAATTTTTATAATAGTCCAATATCATATACTCATCTTTATTCCCGGCGCTTTTTGCCAAACTTTTTCACCTCTATTTTATTTTAATCTAATTGCCTGAACGAGCTCCGAGAACTAATATCCTTGGACCTTCTTCAAATAAGTTTATTTCATTGTAAATAGAGAACAAATCCAACAAAAATATAAGAAAAAGGTCGTGAAAAAGGATTCGTTCTCTATTCATCATAATAATCTGGCTTAATGGAGATTGTCCTTAACACGAACAATCCATTACAATTATTACCAGTATTATGATGAAGCCAATTCATTATTAATAGTAATAAAAGAGTTTAACCTTATAAATCCCACGATTTTCCCACATTTTTGAACATATTTCCAACGATCTTTCTCCATTTTGTAAAAAATTGTATTATTGTTTAATTAAAAGAGCTATAATTGAAGAGATTTCAGTGAAAGAATAGAAAATAAGAGGAAATCATAAATTTTCATTAATAAATAGAAAAATCCTTTTTTAAAACATCTTCTATCTTCTAAACTATGAAGGATCCTTCATTTTAAGTTTCGAGATCATTTTTATTTAGTATCCTTGAAACGTAAGTCTGAATTTTTAGCTTAATTCCTCGTTGATTTATTAACTGAGTTTTACAACAAATAAGCGAAAATATTCGACATGGTTATGTAAATAACGGGTAGTATTGGTCTGGATACGATTATGACATGGGAGATTGCCTTTACAATATATGGTTCAAAATCGATTCGGTCTACTAATTAGCACAAAAATTTCAGTAAAAGAATTCTTCTTATTTAGTACATAAAAGGTATTAATTTTATGAATTCCTAATTTTATCAATACGATATATTTTTTATCATAATTAAAATAAAGAAGATCACATGAAAAAGAAAATACTGCTAATAGGCGCAGGAAGTACAAGTTTTGGACCTTCAATGTTCTCAGATCTCTATTTAAGCAAACATCTTGATGGATCAACCGTAGTTCTACACGATATAAATGAAAAAAAGTTAGATATAATCTATGAATTACTTACAAAGGAAAACGAACGTTCTGGTAATAAATTTATCTTAGAAAAAACCACAAATAGAGAGTCAGCCCTGAAGGGGGCAGATTTTATAATAAGTTCAATTGAAGTGGGAGAACGCTTTAAATTATGGATGCAAGATTATACTGTGCCTAGAAAGCATGGTTCGACCCAAGTTCTTGGAGAGAATGGAGGACCTGGAGGAAGTTTTCATTCTTGGAGAATCATCCCACCCATATTAGAAATAGTTAAAGATGTTGAAAAGATATGCCCCGATGCATTTTTTATTAATTTTTCAAATCCAATGTCCAGAGTTTGTTTAGCTATAAAGCGAGCCACAAAAAATCTTAAATTTATAGGACTTTGTCATGAAATCCATTCATTACAAAATCATATTCCTAAGATGTTAGATAAAGATTCGGAAGAACTGAAACTAAAAGTTGTAGGGCTTAATCATTTCGGATTTTTACTGGGATTATGGGATAAAAATACAGGTAACAATTTGCTTCCTGAATTTGATGAAAAAGCAATGAATTACTTTACTGAGCATGAAGATAAGTTTGAATTTTCAAAATTAACTTTCGAAGTTTATAAAAGATTTGGTTATTTCCCACATGCGGGAGATAATCACATGGGTGAGTTTCTCCAATTTGCTGAAGAATTTACGGAGACTCAAGACATGAAGGATTGGATAGAGAGAACAGATAAATATAACCAAGGCGTCTACAGAAGGGTTAATCGTTATTATAGACGTCTTAAAAAGGGTCGTTATCCCAGAAAAGGAATGCTTTTGAAAGTACCTTCCGGTGAAAGAGCTATTCCGATCATTGAAGCTATCATAAAGGATCAAGATACTTATGAAGATTCTGTAAATATTCCAAATGACGGCATTATTTCTAATCTCCCTCAAGATTTAATTGTAGAGGTTCCTGTTAGAGTTGATAAACATGGAACTCATGGTGTTAAGGTTGGAAAAATTCCAAAAAATATTGCAGCTATTTTACGAATAGAAGCCACAATTCAGGATTTATGTGTTGAAGCTGTTCTTAAAAAGTCAAAAGATCTCGCAATCAGCACCTTAGCTGTAGATCCCAATGTTGGAAGCTTTGAAACAGCAGAAAAAATATTTTCTGAAATGGTGGATACTCAAAAGGAGTATCTTGGATATTTTAAATAAACTATCCTTTTTCATTTTTCATTAATTCACATTTTTGTTTAATCTACTTCTTTAAATCTGAACTGTTATAAAAAATAAAGTCTTTTTTACCTCTTGGGATTATTTCATAAAGATTTATGAGTCTTCAAAAGACATCTCTACTATTTTTAAATAGAATTATAAGATTAATTAACGATTACAGCAAAATATTTATAATTAAAAGAAAAACGAAATTTATTTTAATGATGTCAGAACCTCAAAAAATAGTATTAATTGGAGCTGGATCTCTGCAATTTGGTTTGGGTACTGTAGGAAATATTTTGGAAAGCGATCTCTTGAAAGGATCTTCAATTATACTTCATGATATTGATGAAAAAGCCCTAGATTTAACATTCAAAGTGTGTAAAGAAGCGATTGACAAACGAGAGCTTGATTTCCAGATAGAACGAGCTTTTAAAAGAGAGAAAGCATTAATTGGTGCTGATTTTATAATTAATTCAATTGAAATTCCACCTCGATTTAAATTATTGAATTATGATTATAGAGTCCCTCATGATTTTGGAAATCATCAAATCTCCGGGGAAAATGGAGGTCCGGGAGGATTATTTCATTCCTTAAGGGTCATCCCCCCTATTTTAGACATTTGTGAAGATATCTCAAAGATATGTCCCAACGCATTCCTTTTAAATTTCTCAAATCCCATGAACAGAATTTGTCTTGCCATTAAAAGAAAGTTTCCTGATCTTCAATTTGTTGGATTATGTCACGAATATCAACATTTCATGCTCTTCTTGGAGAAAATAGTTAATAGAAAAATTGAGAACCTAAAAATTAAAGCTGGAGGGCTCAATCACTTTGGAGTTTTATTAGAAGTAAAAGATAAAAAGACCGAAGAAGATCTCTATCCATTAATTCGTAAAAAAGGTCCAGAATTTCTTAGAAACCTTAATACTTATGATGGATTTAAGTTTATCGCTACCTTTTTAGAGATTTATGGATACCTTCCATATACAACAGATAGCCATTATGGAGAGTATGTTCAATGGGCATGGAGAGAAGCAGATATCCCGGCGGTTAGAACATTTTGGTCGTCATATGAAAATATGTTAAAGAAAGATTATGAGAAGTTAAAAAGGAAAATAAATAAGGGAAGGGGAGCAAAATTAGTAAAACCTGATTTTGAACGGGCAATTCCCATTATTGAAGGAATTGTTAGCGATGCTAATTATATCGAGCCATCGGTCAACATTCCAAATAAGAATGTATTTACGAATCTTCCTCAGGATTTAGTAGTTGAATGTCCCGCATTAATTAATAAAAAGGGAATTACGGGATTAAAACTCGGGGCCTATCCCACATCCATAGCAGCCTTGATAAAAGAACAGATAGCAGTACAAGATTTGGTCTTAGAGGCGATCTTTAAAGGGTCAAAAGATTTAGTCCTCCAAGCTTTATTAGCAGATCCCGTGGTTGACGATTACTGGCAAGCTAAAAATATAATAAAAGAGCTATTACGGTTAGAGGATAAGTATATCCAAATTGATTTAAAATAGAAAATCTTCCCAATTGGAATTCTCTACAATCCTTTATAATCTAAGAAAGCTATAAATATTAGCTTAGTCAATTTATTAATCAGACTTACTATGCAAAATTTAGAAAAGAAATTATTAGATAAAATTGATAAGATGAAAGAGCAAATTATTGAATTTCATCAACAATTGGTCCAAATCCCTTCCGAAAACCCTCCAGCAAATTATAAGAAAATCTCAAAATTTACTGAAAAGAAATTCGATGAGTTTGGACTTAAGACCAAGGTAAAACGTAAGAATGTAATAGGTGAAATGGGGGGCGGAAATGAGCCATCATTAATTTTTTATGGTCATTTAGACACTGTTGAAGCTTTTAAAGGATGGTCTAAAGATCCATTTGGTGGTGAACTTATCGATAATAAAATCTATGGACGAGGATCTTCAGATGATAAATCTTGTGTCACTGCTGAGCTTTTCGCAGCTAAAGCATTACTCGACTTGGATATAAATCTAAAAGGAAAATTATCCGTTGCTGCTGTGGTGGATGAAGAAACTGGAGGATTACGGGGTGCTGAATATTTATTAAGTAAAAATATTTTAAAAGGAGATGCTTGTTTATTAGGAGATGCTCCCGCAGATAATCCGATAGGCTATACTGGTGGTGCGATTTTTGCTACATTTACTATAGAAGGTAAACAAGCACATGGAATGAATCATCCAGATGTACCTAAGCCTTATAGAGATGAACATTCAGGGATTAATGCCATTCAGAGGATGGTTAAATTAATGAATTTCTTGCTTGAATTAAAAAGTGAATTAAATGAAATACCCACAAACTATCCTATGCCACCTGGTTGTCCTTCGAGGGTTAGCGATATCAATCTCGCGGAGATCCATGGGGGTAATAAAATCTCTACGGTACCAGAAAAATGTTATCTTCATACAAGTATTAATACAATCCCAGAAAAGAAAGTAGAACCTATAAAGAAAAGAATTGAAGACTTTATTGAAAAAATGAGGGAAGAGGATCCGTCATTAGATATTACTGTTCAGATGCCCATTGTGTTTGAACCGGGTCTGGTAGAAATGGATTCAAAGTTTGTAAAAGTTGTACAAGACTCAATTCAAGCTATCTATAATGAGAAAAGGGAATTTGCAACGTTTATTCCTACTACAGATGCACATTGGTTTCAAGAAAAAGGAATTGAAACTATACTTATTGGAACCATTAGACCAGAAAATAAGGTACATGCTCCAGATGAGTTTGTATATATTGAAGATCTTATTAATTTGACAAAAATTTATGCTCTTACAGCTTTGAACTATTTAAGCTAATAGATGATTTATAAGTTCCAAGAGTTCACAGAAAATAAAAGAATTTACTTTAGAGCACAATAATATAATGAAGCGTAAATTTGGCAGTTAAAAAGTCTGCAAATCGGGATATTAAATTAAAGGGAAAAATGAGTCGTTTGATTATAATATGGGCAAGTATCTTCGGAATCCTTCTTAATTTTATTCCTGTTGAATTGATGATTTTATCAGTGTTTATAGGGCTTTTAATTCTTGGAGCAATATTATTGCCCTATATTTATCACAAAGAGAAAAAAGAGAATATTTCGATAAAATGGAGATTTTATACGCCCCTTTCTCTAATATCTATTCTTATCATTTTTGGAATACTCTTATACTTCCAAATTTCTGGTTCGATTTTTTAGTAATAAAGAAAGGGCATTGAAAAAGACTTATTCAAGGTTTTTTTCTTTCCATTTTTTCATGAAGTCCTTGAATTTATCTTGGGGTATGCCTAAAGAATTGACTTCCTTATCGAATCCTTGATGGGAAGCATGTTTGTGATCGAATGATTTTTTCCAATCAAAATAGGATACACTTTTAGACATGATAATTAAAAAATTGATTTCGACAAAATAAAGTATAAGAGTGTGAAGATTTACTAATAAAAATTTTTTTACTAATTTTAAAGGATAGTTGAAAAATTATTAATTCCCTTATGAATTAATTTGAATAATAATTAGACGATATTAACCCATTAATGCTCAATATAATTGAAATCTACGAGTTTTATCAAATTTCACACCTTTGGAGAATAAAATGTTTTTTGTCGAAAGCGCAAATTTCCTTGGATATCTATTCAGTCGATGAGACGATGGATCTCACAGTTTGTATAGTAAGCAATTCTTGGGAAGAATATGAGATAAACTATGCCAATAAGCCAGATCATGTTGAGATCATCGGGACATGGCAGGCAATGGGCGATAAAATATACACAATGGATGTAAGCGATTTTATCGATGAGAGTAAAGAGGGCATTTCAGTTTGTGTTTACACTGCTGAACCCGTAGACAATGCAAACTGTCAAGGCCATACACGCGAGGGGGCATATTCTTGAGACGAGACAACATTTCCAAGAATAACTTGGACTTATACTCAAGCGGGAGAATCCGAAGATAATAGAGTGGATAGTGACGGTAATAATTCAACGGGCGGGACTATTCCAGGATTTAGCACGGCTTTACTGGTTCTTTCGATGTTGATTAGCCTTGAAGCGATAACAAAGTCGATCAGAAGAATTAAGAAGCGGAATCCAACAATTTAAACATATCTATAATTTTTTTTTTATATTTACTATTTTTTTTT
>CAZZIC010000074.1:0-19562 GCA_964653985.1 uncultured archaeon
ATGTATTGCGACTTTAAATCCCCAAGAGAGGGATTCACTTCTTTTATGCGGTGGAGATGATAAAACCCTTCACGTTATTGACAGGAAGAAAAAAGGGGAATTAAAATCAAAAACTCTTACCTATTCTGACTATGTGTGGACATTACATTCTTATTTTCAAAATTCTTTGAGAAAACTCTTGGTTAGTACCTATTCGTTCGAATTTTTAAAAACAGAGAAAGACGTAAAGAAGCTCAAATTCACCTCGGGCCTCTATAAATATGATAGTAATCTAAAGATGGAATGGAAGGTAGAAGGAGAGAATCTTGAGTCATTTGAGGTTATTAAAGATCAATGGAAAAACGGAATCATTTTTTTTGGTACAACTAAAGGAGATTTAAAGGCTCTCAATGAATCCAACGGGTCGATACTGTTTGATCTCGAGTATCCTTCTTGTGTCAACGGACTAACATTCTTGAAATCTTATAATGCGTTGGTTAGTTGCCATGATGATGGTTCTATTGTTTTTAATAGAGTGATGGATTAATAAAATTGGCAAAATCTTTAAAAATACAATATCAAACCTTAGAGATGATAAGAGCTTAATTGATTAGGGAGTAAATAACGCTTCAAATTAAAAAATGAAAAAAATAAAAAATTGTATAGTTTACGAACTAATTATTCTTCGGATTCTTCTTCCTCAAAATCTTCCATTTCCTCTTCTTCAGCGGCTAATTCTTCTTCTAATTCTTCTAATGGAACTGGAGCGGGTGTAGTAAGCATGCTATATCCGATCCAAATGCCGATTATACAAATTAGAATAACCATTAACCAAAGAGGGGCTACAACGAATAATCTCCAGTCAAGAACATCCCAACCGAAAATTCGGAATACTAAACCATCAGCATTCCCTCCGATCGTAGCCATGAAAAGGTCAACAATCGAACCCAACGTGTAAATAATACTAATCAAAATACCGACCAGCATTACGATGAGCCCAATAATTTTATCTTTTGCCATTTTGTCATGACACCTTAATTTTACTATTTATTAAAAGTTAAAATCTTTTTATATAAATTAAAAAATTATCAAATTAAAACCATACGATCTTTAAAGAACAATTTAACATATGGAAAAAAAGTTTCTTTACAGACCATCTTATCGTATAACCTAATTTTTTAAATTATTCAGATTTACACTACCTAACAATAATTATTGAAATACTTTTCACGTTTCTTATTAGAAATGAAAGTTGACTGGCAAAATAAGACTATGTTTTTCTTAAGAACATATTTACTATTTCAGACCTTTAGAACCGATCGTTATACCGAAGCCCGCCTAACGGACAATGTGATCAATCCGGGTGGTCGTCAGATTAACTTGAATCATGAAGACATGAGGGAACCTTATTCCTTAAATTTTAATGATATAATGTGCACATATGAAAAATAGGCGAAAAAATCGCATATAGCTCTCAACAGCGTATTGACAAAGAATTAGATAAATTACAAGAGGAGGCAATTATAAGACTTGAGAGTGGTAATCCTAATTGGGAAATTTCCGAAAAAGAATTCAAGAAGCTTTTTTCATGGAAACTTGAAATTTTCGGTAATTATGATAGGGAAAGGAAGAGAAATAAAGAATTACTTAGAGATCATCTAGATATAGAAGAGGATCGCGACATCACACTTTATGATATCTGGAAGCATACATTTAAAATTGGCGGAGTTAATTATGATTTAGATCGTAAATTAACCATTTAAATGGGAGAATAGAACAATTTGTTAAAGATAAAAAAGAAAAAGGAATAAATATCGCATATCAAAACTTGCTAAAAGGAACCCAATTGTACAGAGATTACAAAGATAGTAAAAAAGAATATGTTAATAAAATGCTTCGCATTCTTTCAATTTTAACTCGAGAAGGGTACATTGGTAAGCATAATTTGGAAAAGATGATAGACTACTATTCTTGGACAAAAGTAAAGACGATGTGGAACCTCGATATTAATTATCCCAAGTTCACACACGACCTTTGGATTTTTGACATAGGATATCCATAAATTACTCCTCCCTAAAGACTTATAATTCAATTAAGTAATATAAATACATAAAGAACTCAAAATTATACCAAAATCTTCATAAAAAGGTCAAAAGGATGAGAAAATTAAAGATATATACAGAAACGAGGTATCAAAGAATCGTCAAATTAGATTTGCCCGTAGCGGGAGGAGATAATTTGGTAAAATTCGATAAAGAGATGGTAAGAAGGGGCTTATATCACACCGAACCGGGGTTTATAATGTACGGAAAAAATTATGCTGATAAATATGTGGGCGATTTATCCCCTATAAGCCAAAAACCAGATAAATTTATCAAATTAAAAGAGAAAAAAAAATATTCTGTTAAAGATCTTCCTCTCTTAAGTTTAGTTGAGGCAGTTTTGGTCGAGATAACAGAAAGCTCACTTAAAGCGGATTTATTAAAATTAGAAATTATTCTATTATTAATAAATAAAGAAGCAATTTTTAGAAACTTCGACCGTGTTATGCTAAGATTTCGAGAATCACCTTCAATTTTTGAAGCATGCCCTTTCATTATTGTTCTCCGCAGTTATCTATATGATATTGGAAAGATGCTTGTTGATGAGTATAAACACGATTTTCTTATCAATAAGGCTTTTGATGGAGAAATACAAGTAACTCCTACAGAAAGCTATGAAGATATTTATGTATATTTTAGTGAGATGAAGTATCATTTTCTAAAAGAAAAATTATCAAATTAAAACCATACGATCTTTAAAGAACAATTTAACATAGGGAAAAAAAGTTTCTTTACAGACCATCTTATCGTATAACCTAATTTTTTAAATTATTCAGATTTACACTACCTAACAATAATTATTGAAATACTTTTCACGTTTCTTATTAGAAATGAAAGTTGACTGGCAAAATGAAGACTATGTTTTAATCATTGGTTCCAGCAATATGGATCTTATCATCTATTCTAAAAGGCTCCCAAGTCCAGGAGAGACGGTCACAGGAGGAACCTTTAAGCAATTCCTAGGGGGAAAAGGAGCAAATCAAGCTGTTGCTTCTGTACGCTCGGCCGCGAAAACAATTTTTATAGCAAGAATCGGGGAAGATACCTTCGGAGATAGGATGTTTACAAGGCTCTCCCAAGAAGGAATAGACACAACTAGAATTATAAGAGATAAGAAACATAGCAGCGGAGTTGCTTTTATTATGGTTAACGACCAAGGAGAAAATATGATTAGTGTTGCACCGGGAGCTAATTTCCATCTAAACCCCGAAGATATAAACATCTATTCAAATATCATAACACATGCGAGTGCTATTGTAGTACAAATGGAATTACCGATTGAGACGATCTCCGAGATTTTTCAAATCGCAAAAGATGGGAAGGCAATTAAGATTTTAAACCCCGCCCCTTTTAAGAATATCCCAAAAGAAACACTTCAAAATGTTGACATCATCGTTCCTAACGAGGGAGAATTATCTCAATTACATAAATTACTGGGATATTCCGAATTGAATAAGGAAGAGAAAAGTTCTATGGAAAAATTAGAAAATGCTTCTCGAAATATTTCGAAAGTTGGCATAGATTATATAATTACTACTATTGGTCCCAAGGGATGTGTTCTTTATGATGCTAAAAAAGACTTTTTCACCCATTTTCCAGCATACGAAGTTAGTGCGGTAGACACCGTGGGAGCAGGAGATTGTTTTAATGGTGTTTTGGCGAGTAGTTTAACTCAAGGAAAAAACATAGGAGAAGCAATAAAATATGCCCTTTCTGCGGCTTCTATCGCCGTTACCAAAAAAGGTGCCCAAGAATCTTTGCCCGCTCAACCCGAAATTGAGAAAAGATATATAGAATATAAAAAATTATTAAATAATGTAAGATCTTAACCAATAACCAATATAAGCAATAGATTGGATAATAATCATGTTTACCGAATTCCTCAAACCTCATCGTGGTACATTATTAAGAAAGAACGGATCTAATGCGATGGATATAACGCTCCTTCCTCCCACCCAACTCTCTGATCTGATGATGATTAATGGGAGGAGATTTATACTTGAAAATCTTTCTAAAGATGACTTAATCATTAATGCGTTAGACTATTATATGTTAATTAATAAGGGAGAAAAAAAAATCGAACTTAAATATTCACAGAATATATACGATCATAAGGTAGTTTATAATCCATATAAATATGAGCACGCAGAAAAGCAAAAAATTGATCCTACTCTATTTCAAAAATCTCATGATATTCCCGAAGGCTACATTGACATCTTACCAAAATGGTATTCCATTAAATTTACTTATCCTGAATATAACCTTATTTTTATAAAGCCCGAGATGGGAATATCTTTTCAAATACACGATCATAGGAAAGAATTCTGGGAAACAATAGATGGAAGACCAATAATTCTAAATAATCATGATGTACATTACTTCGTTAAATCTGGAACACATTTTGAAATCCCAATCAACACTTTTCATACGGTAATTAATCCAAATAAAGAAGAAGGTGATTATGTCGTCTTAAAGGAACGTTGGGCGGGAGACTTTGATGAAGGGGATATAACACGTGTTTTTAACCCGAATCATTATCATTAATGTTATCTTTCATCTCATCCATTAAGATTTGCGATAAAAATCGATATGGGAAACATCCCCCAATTTTTTCAAGCTATCCTTATAAGTTTTATGTTTTTCCCTTCTCTTCTTGCTATTTTTTACATTCTTTTGATTAAAATCAATAAAAAATATAAAATATTAAATATTAACTAAATTCGTATCAATAATAATTAAATTTATTCAAATAAAATTTATTATAAATGGAACATTTAAATTGGTGTAAATATGACTCCGAATGAAGAACCTAAGGAAGAAGAACAAGAAAATATGGAAGAAGAAAAAGAAGAATCTTCAGAAGAAATTGAGGAAGATGTAGAAGAGGAGATCGAAGAAGAAGAGGAAGATGTAGAAGAGGAGATCGAAGAAGAAGAGGAAGAAGAGGAGAAAACAGAATTTTCTCGAAGACGCTTCCATTATAGGGGTTATACACTCGATGAATTGAAAAAAATGAGTATGGATCAATTCATTCAATTATTACCCGCAAGAGCTCGTAGAACATTAAAGCGCGGACTTCCCCCAAGGCAAAAGAAGCTCTTACAGAGATTAAGAAGAGCTTATAGAGCCAAAAAACGAGGAAAAGACTTGATTACTCGAACTCAAGTACGAGATATGATAATTTTTCCTGAAATGGTGGGTTTAAAGATCGCGGTTCATAGCGGAGGCGGGTTCAAAGTCGTAGAAATTAAACCAGATATGATTGGCCATTACTTGGGTGAGTTTGCACTAACCAGAAAGCGAGTACAACACGGTTCACCGGGTATTGGAGCAACTAGATCATCTAAATATGTTCCACTAAAGTAATTATCAATACTATAAAATATAAAATAATTTATCACAATAATTGCGAGATGAACTCTTAAAATGCCGAATTGGGGTTATTCCTTCGAAGAGGAAAAGTATGATGCAGAACGTTTGGCAAAAGCCTCAGGAAGAGATTTGAGGATTAAACCAAAACACGCCAGAGAGATCTGTGCTGTCATTAAGGGAATGAGAGTTGATGAGGCAAAATCATTTTTAGAAAAAGTTATCCAACTCAAACAATCCGTTCCTTTTAGAAGACATAAGAAAAAGCAAGCACATAGAAAAGACTTAAAACAGTTTAAATGGGATGCGGGAAGATATCCTAGAAAGGCAGCGGCCAGAATCTATGAAATTTTATCTTCTGTAGAATCAAATGCTGAATATAAAGGATTGGACGTAGATCTTTGCAGAGTCATTCATGCTGCATCACAAAGAGGAAGAATAATTAAGCGCTATATTGAAAGAGCGCATGGACGATCAACCCCTCATTTTAATCATCTCACTCATATTGAATTAGCAATTTATGAATTTCCAAGTTAGTTAGAATAATATTAGAAAAATAGCAAATTAAAAGAGATTGATGCAACTATTCCGTTAGCAAAACATTTTATCGAGCAAGGTATCAAGTTAATGCAAATTAAAGAATATCTGCGAAATGAATTAGCTCGAGCAGGATTCGCAGGTATTGATCTTCAAAAAACTCCATTAGGAGTTAGAATTACTCTAAGAACTTCCAGACCAGGATTAGTTATCGGGAAGGGAGGGAAGAGAATTCAAGAAATTACCGATGCTTTAGCAACCAAATTCGACTTAGAAATGCCACAAATTGAGGTACAAGAGGTGGAAGAACCTAATCTTGATGCTCAAATAATGGCTGAAAGACTGGCTTATTCTTTGGATAAGGGAAGACATTATCGAAGAGCTGGGTATTATATTCTGCGTAGAATTATGGATGCTGGAGCGAAAGGAGCCGAAATTAAAGTTGCTGGAAAGGTGACCTCTCAAAGAGCGAGAGTTCAGATATTTAGGGCTGGAACAATGAAAAAGAGTGGTCAACCCTCACAAGAAGCAGTTGATAAAGGAGTCGCACAATGTATTCAAAAATCGGGCACTTTAGGTATAATCGTTCGAATTTTACCTCCTGAATTTGATTCAGGTGATGAGGTAAGAATTAAAGACGACCTTCTAAAGAAAGCCCAAAAAGAAATTGAAGCAAAGATGCCAAAAACTAAAGCAGAAAAACTCCAAGAAGGGGAATATGCCATTGAAGAAGAAGAGGGAGAAGTTACTGAAGAGGAAGCCGAGTTAATAGATGAAGTTGATGAGGAAGATATTACAGAAATTTCATTAGAAACAGAAACAAAAGAAGAAATAGAAGAATAAACAATTTAGAGGAAATGATTTAAAATGGTACTTAAAGCAAGCGAAATTAGAGAAATGGAAACAAGAGAGAGAGAAAGAACGTTAAATGAATTAAGAGAAGAATTAATGATGCTATATAGCATGCAAACTGGTGGAGGGTTACAAGATAATCCTGCGAAAGCAAAAGTGCTTAGAAAACAGATTGCTCGTGTGCTAACGGTAATGAACGAGGAAAAACGAACTGATGAAACATCTTGATCCGAAATATATAATATATCATGATTTAATTGGTTTCAAAGTCAAGGCAAAGCCAAAATCGAAACAATTAGGCTTTCAAGAATTTGGAACCGTTATTAACGATACAGAAAATATGCTGATTACTCAGCTGAAAAATAATTCTGTTAAAAAACTTATAAAAAAAAATTATCTTTTCAGAATAGAGCTTCCAGATTCTGAAGAGGAACAATCATTTGTATTGGAAGTAGATGGGGCTAAACTTGTTGGACGTCCCGAAAATAGATTAAGAAATTTGAAAAAAAAAAGAAGATAGTGAAAAAAAATGAGTAAAAATATTGGTGTTCCGGGAGTTTCTGCTCCTGAAGAGGTGTGTACGGATAAATACTGTCCTTTTCACGGAACCACCCGAATTAGAGGAAAGATAACTAAAGGTGTAGTGGTTAGCAGAAATTCCACAAACACCGCGATCATTCGACGAGATTATGATCAATTTGTTAAGAAATATCAACGTTATGAAAGGAGAAATTCTCGATTAGCATGTCATGTACCAAAATGCTTGGATGAAAAAATCCAAATAGATGATTATGTTTTAGTCGGAGAATCCCGAAAGATTTCGAAAATGAAATCATTTATTGTACTTGATAAATTAAAAAGCGAAGGTGCGTAAAATGGGAACAAGGCGAAAAATGGGTAGAAAGAGGTTAGTAAAACCTCGAACGAGCTACGGTGTAAGTAATGGAACTCGATTATTTATAACCGATAATTCTGGTGCGAAAATAGCAAAAATTATTAATGTAGATCACTCAAAAACAAGACAGAGAAGATTACCTAAGGCTACTGTAGGTGATGTGGTAACGGTGACTATTAAGAAAGGGAAACCAGAATTACGGGGGAATATCCTAAAAGCAGTTGTAGTCCGACAAAGAAGGATATTTCGTCGAATTGATGGAACAAGATTATGTTTTGAAGATAATGCCGGGGTAATTATAACACCGGAAGGAGACCCTAAGGGAACTGAAATTAGAGGTCCAATAGCTCGAGAGGCGGCCGAGATGTTTCCAAGATTAGCATCAATATCATCCTTAATTGTTTAATTTAAAATTAATAAAATCTAAGTAAGTGTATAGAAAATGAAATTAAAATCAAGAAAACCAAAGAAGCAAAGGAAAGCGCTTTTTAATTATAAAAATCATCAAAGATCGAAACTCTTAAGCACAAGATTAGCAGATTTCTTGTGGGAAGAATACGGAGTAAAACAACTTCCATTAAGAGTAGGTGATCAAGTAAGAATTACCAAAGGTGAATTTCAAGATTTTGAAGGTGAAGTAATGGAAATCACCAAAAATCTTAGAGCTAAAATTAAAGAAGCTGCTTTTGAAAAAGCAGATGGAACAGAATTTCACCCTGGAATTCATATTTCAAATTTAATTATTACAAAACTCAAGGAACCGGCAAAGATGGATCCTTGGAGAGCTCATATGATTGAAAGAAAATCCATCCTTGGTTTAGAGATGGAAGATTTATTAGAAGCTCCTAAAAAAGAAAAAGAGAAAGAAAAAATAGAAAAGGAGGAAGAAATATAAAATGACAAAACACGGAGAAAGAGTGACTCTAAAACGATTAAATACTCCAAAATTCCTAAGAATTAAGCGGAAACATGGTAAGTTCTTTATAAAACCATCACCAGGACCCCACCCAACACGATTTTGTCTACCCCTATTACATATTGTAAGAGATCTTTTTGAAATTGTAGATAATTCTCGTCAAGCCAAGAAAATGATTGGACGGGGATTGTTTAAGGTTGATGGAAGAGTTGTCAAAGATCCTCATTTTCCAGTAGGATTGATGGATGTATTATCAATTGATAAAATTGATGAACATTATCGTGTATTACCAGATTCACATCATGGATTGATACTAAATAAAATTACTGAAGATGAAGCTGGTTTCAAACTGTGCCGTATAATCGGAAAAAACACAGTTAAAGGAGGTCATATTCAGTTGAATTTACACGATGGAAGGAATATTTTGTTAGAGGTTAAAGATCCACAAAATCCAAAGGAAGATGTATATGAAAGGATGGATGTGCTCAAGATTAGTCTTCCAGATCAAGAAATTCTTAAAAAGATCGAATTTAAAGAAGGAAATATAGCCATTATCATGTCCGGAAAAAACATTGGTCAAGTAGGAATGATTACCAAAATTAAAAAGTTATTTGGTCCACACGCAAGTACAGTAGCAATTGAGCGTGATGATGAGCATACAGAAACCCTTTATGATTATACTTTTGTAATTGGTGAAGAAGAAACAGAAATTTTAATACCAAAAGAAATAGTTGCTTAAAATAAAATGGTGAGGTAATTAAATGGCATCAAAAACAGAACAAGAAACGGAAGAAAAGGAAGATAAACTCAAAGAAATTTGGGATAATCCTATGAAGAGACCTTTTTTAGAAAAGGTTGTATTAAACATAGGTGTAGGTACTGGTGGAGAAGAATTAGAGCGAGCCGTCACAGTCCTACGTGAGATTTCTGGAAAAGAACCTGTTAAAACCTTAGCGAAAGTTAACGTCAAAGAATTTAATATTCGAAAAGGAAGACCCATTGGGACAAAAGTAACAGTAAGAGGAGAGGAAGCCGAAAAGCTTTTAAGAAGGCTTTTAGTGGTAAATGATAATAAAGTTCTCAAAAAAAGCTTTGATAATTACGGAAATTTTGGATTTGGGATAAAGGAGCATATTAGTATTCCAGGAGTTGAATATGATACCCAAATTGGAATTTTGGGCTTAGATGTTTGCGGAAGGATAATCCGACCTGGGATGAGAGTAAAAATAAGGAAAGCTCCGAAGAAGGCAAAAATTCCTAAGGAACATTATGTCTCCAAGGAAGAAGCGCAACAATTTTTGGAAGAGAAATTTAATACCAAGATTGTAAAAGAAATAGTAAGAGAATATTAAGATTAACAAATAATTTTTGTAAATTATAGAAAAAAATTAAAAATATAATATAAAATATGGTGATTAATTATACCACAGTCGGATAAGTTTGGAAAAGGTCAGCGTGAATGTAGGCGCTGTGGTACTCACAGAGGATTAATTAGACGATATGGACTTAACATCTGTCGAAGATGTTTTTATGAAATAGCAAAGGACATAGGATTTAAACGATTTTCGTGAGGAAACCGACAAATAGATAAATAATTATTAGATTTGAAAGAATTAAAAAGAATAATAAAACGTGATTAAATATGGCAAATACATTAGCAGATGCGATGGTTCAGCTTAAAAATGCTGAAAAAGCACGACAAAAGGAAGTTATCCTGACCCCAGCATCGAACTTATTACAACGAGTTCTCCGTATTTTTCAGAAACATGCCTATATTTAAGAGCAAAACGCTCTTAAAGGGAATTTGGGAGAATTCGAATTGTACGATGATGGACGTCAAGGTAAATTCAAAGTTGCTTTACTAGGTAGAATTAATGAATGCAAAGCATTATTACGATTAAATTACAAAGTACCTCAGTTTGAAGCTTTGGAAAGAAGGTTACTCCCTGCCCCGGGATTAGGATTAATAATTTTATCAACAAATCAGGGGATCATGACAATGGGGGAAGCCGAAGATAAGAATATCGGCGGAAATGCTTTATGTTATGTATATTAATGAAGAAAAAGAATAATCGAGGAAAAGAAAATGGTAAAAGTTGCATTTTTTGAGGAAAAAATTGAAATTCCCGAAGATGTGGAAGTGAAAGTTGATGGAAACAATCAAATTACTGTTAAAGGACCCAAAGGAGGTCCCGTAACGAAAGATTTTTCTCATGCAAGAGGAATTAAAATATCGATTGAAGATAATAAGAATATCGTATTTTCAACCCATTTTCCGGGAGGTAAAACTCTTGCTTTAATCAATACATTAATAAGCATTACAAGTAATTTAATTAAAGGAGTACAGATGAACTTCGAGTATTTATGTAAAGTTTGCTATTCCCACTTTCCATGTAATGTGGAGGCAAAACCTAATAAAAAAGAACTTCACGTAGTTAATTTCTTAGGAGAAAGGGCTCCTAGAAAAGCAAAATACAATCCCGATCTTGTTGATGTGCGGGTTGAAGGTGATGATGTTTATTTGATTGGCCCTGATAAAGAAGTATTAGGTCAAACTGCTGCAAACTTAAAAAGATCAACAAGAATAAGGAAGAAAGACCCACGTGTTTACCAAGATGGTGTTTATGCTTACCAAGTTAAACATGGAGACGAAATCTTGTGGGAGATAAGGTAGATTAATTTTAAATAATAATATTTCACGCTTATAGAGGTTATTATAATGAAACGAAAGAAAGAAAAATTGTTGGAATTAAGAAAAAAGATGAAAAAGAAGCGACCTAAGTTCCGAAGAGTCGAATCTTGGAGATACAAACGAGTTAAAGATTCCTGGCGAAGAGCTAAGGGTATTGATTCCCAAACTCGGAAAAAAACCAAATCAGGAGTAAAAATGCCTAATGTTGGGTATAGAACTCCAAAAGAAATTCGAGGGCTACATCCCTCTGGTTATGAAGAAGTCAGGGTAATTACCAAGGATGACTTAGATGGATTAAGTCCTAAGAAACACGCATTGAAAATTTCAGGACGGTTAGGAGCTAAAAAAAGAATTGGATTAATTGAATATGCCCAAAATCGTGGGTTCAAAATTTTAAATTTAGGAATTTCTCAAAGAGAATTAGAAGAATTAGAAGCTATGTTAGAAACTCCTCTGACCGATTTAGAGGACGAAGACCTTTTTGATGAAGAAGAACTAGAAGAATTTGAGGATTTCGAAGAAGAAGAATTATAAATTGGTGTTAAATTATGAGCAATTTAGATGCACAGAAAAGAATGGCCGCAGAAATTTTGAAGTGCGGACAAAATCGGGTGTGGTTTGACCCCTTAATGATAGAAGATATTAAGATGGCAATTACTCGAGATGATATCCGAAATTTAGTAGAAGAAGGTATAATCAAGAAACGATATAAGAACGGAATTTCAAATTATCGGAAAAAGGTTGAACACAAGAAGCGTAAGAAAGGAAGGAAACGCGGTCTTGGAAAAAGAAAAGGTAAGAAAACAGCCAGAATGCCTAAAAAGAAGATATGGATGAAAAAGATTCGTCCAATCAGAAGAGAGTTAAAAAAATTAAGAGATCGAAAAATGATTACCAAAGCCACTTATCGAAATCTCTATAAAAAGGCAAAAGGTGGGATGTTTTCTAGCGTAGCACATTTAAATAGACATATTAAAGAAAAAGGGTTAACAAGGAGAGGAAGATAAAATGGCAAAAGGACCAAGATATAGAATTCCATTCAGACGTCGAAAAGAAGGGAAAACCAATTATTATAGAAGATTAAAGTTGCTAAAATCAAGGAGATTAAGGGCTGTTATAAGAGTTTCTACCAAACATACTCGAGTTCAGATAGTCAAATCTAAATTAGGAGGAGATGAGATATTAGTATCATCAATATCTAGAGAACTTTCTAATGGATATGGTTGGGATGCAAGTACAAATAGCCTTCCTGCAGCATATTTGACTGGATATTTAGCGGGAGTTCGAGCAATTGAAAAAGATATATCAGATTGTATTTTAGATATTGGGTTATTTTACCATAAAAATCGTGTTTTAGCAGCATTTAAAGGATTACTAGATGCGGGACTTGAAATTCCACATAGGAGTGAGTTCTTTCCGGAAAGTTTAGAAGAACGATTTGACGGATCTCATATAGAAGATTATGCTAAATTATTGAGAGAAGAGGATCCGGAACGATATGAAGAACAATTTTCTGGATATTTGCAGAAAAAAGTTGATCCTCGAAAGATTACATCAATGTTTGAAAATACATTAAAAAAAATTAAAAGTTAAGCTTATAGTGAGAAAAAATGGGTCGTAGAAGAGATAAAAGTGAAGAATGGGTACCTAAGACTAAACTTGGAGAACAAGTTCAACAAGGACTCATTACTATTCAAAAAATTTTTCAGAACAACTTAGTAGTTAAAGAAAAAGAGATAATTGATGAATTGTTACCACAGTTGGACGAATCAGTTATAAGTATCAACATGGTACAACAAATGACCGCAAGTGGTCAGAGAAGTAGATTTAAAGCAGTAGTAATTGTGGGTTCTGAAGGATATATAGGAATGGCATCCATAAAAAGTAGAGAAGTGGGTCCAGCAATTAGAAGTGCCATAGATAAGGCAAAACTCTCTATTATTCCTGTATTGAGGGGTTGTGGAAGCAGAGAATGCGGATGCGGAGGAGTACACAGTATTCCCTTTAAAACCGAAGGGAAATGTGGATCCGTGAGAGTACGTCTTATTCCAGCACCTGTCGGGGTTGGTCTTGCTTGTGCTGATAAAGTTAAACAAGTATTAAGATTAGCAGGGATCGAAGATATCTGGAGTAAAACGTTTGGAGACACCAGAACAAGTGAAAACCTCGTAAAAGCAACCTTTGATGCTTTAAAACGAGCTCACAGTTACAATTTAAATTATTAGAAATAATTAGTGTGATTAAGAATGACAGAACAGATAACCAAAAAAAGAACGATAATAAAATTACTTGAATCAGAACCTAAATTATTATTTGCGGTCCGTATAAGGGGAACCGCAGGTATGACCGAAAAGGTTGAAGATACTTTAAAAATGCTTAGAATGAATAAAGTCAATCATGGAGTATTAGTATGGAGTGGAGAAAAAAGTCTTATTGGAATGCTTCATAAATGTAAAGACTTTATTTCATTTGGAGAGATTAATAAAAAAACCTTATTGAGACTCCTTCGGGTAAGAGGAAGAGTTGAAGGAGGTAAAAATCTTACAGAAGAGCACATTAAAAATATGACTGAATATAGAACGATGAATAAATTTGCTGAAGCTCTTCTCAATGGCGAAATAAGATATCGCACTAAAGAGATTCCAAGAATAAAACCATTATTTAGGTTACATCCTCCTCGTAGAGGACATAAAGGTTCTATTAAAAAACATTTTACCGAAGGTGGTCCTCTTGGTTTTGTTTCTCCTGATTATATTAATCAATTAATTCATAAAATGCTCTAATAAAGGTGATAAAAATTACTAGAAAATATAAAAAACGAACCAGAAAACATAGAGGATCTCGAGTCCATGGATACGGACGTGTTGGACAACATCGTAAGAAGGGTCAGAGAGCTGGAGCAGGAAAAACTACCCAATGGAAAAAGAGTAAAAAGAGCTATTATCTAAAACAAAAAGAACTAGGCTTTCCTGATCCTGATTGGGGTCCTGTAGGAAAACACGGGTTTAAAAGACCTCAAGATATGGTTAGACTCTCTAAGGTAAATACTCTGAATGTGAAAGATCTTGATCTCAACTTAGATGAGCTCGTCCAAGAAGAGAAAGCAACTAAATCTGGGAGTACTTATACAATCAATCTTGATGAGATGAATATTCAAAAAATATTAGGACGAGGAAGAATCGATAAAAAAGTGAATATCACAGTAATGAATGCATCGAGTGGAGCAGTAGAAAAGATAGAAGAAGCTGGTGGAAAAGTAAATCTTCTCTCCGAAGCTAAATAAAGTTTTTTAACTATTTCTTTTTATAAAATTATTTATTTTTTGTGGCAACTAAGCCTTATTAGGCTTTAAAATCTTTAGTAAAAAAAGATTAGAATCCTGTAAAAATTATAATTAAACAAGTTTCAGTTTTAATGCCATATCTATTTTGAGATTAATAAAAAAATATTTGCTCTTTAAATTTGATAAGAAATCTAAAATAGACTATACCTTTTTTATTCGAACCATTTATAGATTAAAGATATTAATCCCGGTAGGATGAAGATAAATCCAAGAGTATTTCCGACTAAATGTATAGTCGTAAAAACTATTCCAGATAGATAATACAACATAAAAAATTTAATGGAGCCATAAATAGTAATCGTACCAATTAAAGTGGTAAGTATATCATATATGAATGTAATGAGACCCCCTAATATTCCAAAAATAATCATAATACGTGTTTTGTACAGATCGTTTCTTGGTTCAAAATAGGGTTTATCTTTTAGAAGCTCTTTAATGAATCCCCCCAAATAACCCACGAAAGAATAATGGAGAAGTTGATAGACAAATAAAGGGGCATATGTAATGGAGGAACCAAAAGGGTTAAAAAAAGTGAATAGGAAGGAAGCCATAAGACCAATTATCGCACCATTTTTTTTATTAAGAATGAACCCAGACAAGAAGAGCATCAAAGTAAAAAGTTCGATATTAGGAAGCGTGATTAAGAGATACCCAACAACAACGGAAAGAGCAGTAAAAATACTGATTAATGCAATTCGAAAAGATTTTATATCTAACAAATAAGATTGACGTTCTTTTTCTTTTCCCTTTTTAAATTCGCATTTATCCTCTTCTTTTTTCTCATCTTCAACATATTGTGACATGTGAAAACTCTTCGATTTATTTTGGGTTTTGAGTGGTTCTTGCTCCATTCTCAGTGCTTATCATAATAATTTTATTTTTTTGAAAACTTATCCTAGGATAACTTTCCTATTATTGAAAAAAACCCTAACTCAAATTTAAAGTTTTCTTTTATAGAATCATATTTTATAAGTAAGCGCTTTTTCGTCAGGTACTAAAAAAATATTTTAATATCTTCAAATATATAGAATTTATATTAAACACTGATTAAAAAAAGGAAATTTATATGGCAGTTACATTAACTATATTTGAAATTTTTCAAGGCATGTTTAGCCTTATTTTTATCTTAGTTGCTGTGATCATCGCTAGTTTGATCATTCAAAAATATTTTCAGTATAGATCTTTAGAACATTTATTTGTTGGTCTTGCGTGGATCGGATTAGCTGGACCTTGGTTTTCAGATGCAATCGTTTTTTTAAGCGTTTTGATTGGTAATTTAGTTAATAGTAAATACACATTACAAGATTATACTATCTTAACTAAAATTGTTTCAACCTTAATGACATATTATATTCCTATAGCTCTACTTTTCTGGCTGGTTGCATTCACAAAATTATTAAAAATCAAAAACAGAAAATTTATCTTAATAATTTTTTCGGTGATTCACATGGTTTTTATAATCTTATTTATTATATTTACATTTTATAACTTTTCCTTACTTGGAATTTATCAAGGTCCGTTTTCATATCAATGGGGGACCCTTACAATGATTTTTTATCTTTACGCAATTTTTCTGGCTTTATTTACAGGGATTTCATTTGGTTATCAAGCTTTAAAATCGGAAGCGCCAGAGAATAAGTTGAAAGGAAAATTTCTCCTTTTATCGTTTGCCTTGTTTACTTTAGGTGCGATAATTCCTTATTTATGGTTCGATCTCATAAGCTTAATGCTTTCAAGACTTATTTTAGTTGGCTGTGTAATATCTTTTTACATTGGCTTAAACATGCCTAATTTTGTGAAGAAGCTGGTCATTAAATAAAATTTTTAACTCTAATTTTTAACCTTTTTTACAGTTGCTTACATACTGGTCTGAAAACTTTAAAAAAGCTTATAATCGGATGATTAACTTAATCGGTTAAGATTTTTAAACTATTTTTTTTACTAGAATTTCTTCGTTTTTTTCATTTCATTAAAGAGGTTTAAACAACTTGATTTGTTCTCAAAAAGCATTTTTCTCCACTATATAAACGAGTCTTCTTTTGCTTTATAAAAAAAAAAAATTAAGAAATCATGATAACTCTATATAATGTAAAAAGATCTTAAAAAAAAATATATTAAGTGAGAGTGATAACTAGATTTCACTATCTGAGAGCAATAATGCCACATCTAAAAAAAAGAAAGTGTTGCTTTCCATCACTGCTGTTTTAGTAATTATCTTTCTGGTAATATTAGTATATTTGAGTCTTAATTATACTCCTTTTGATGGAGATGATGGATATTGTGGTACATGAGGACTCTTTATAAGTTTGCTAAAACTGACTTATATTTCCCTGTAGTAACCCTTGACAGTATAGAGTTGGATTTCAAAAATTATTAAAAATCAAAAAAGGATGACTCTTGAGAAAAAATGATAGTCTCGGGATGACTTACCATGCGTTGGTTCCTCAAATTTGGTCTAAATTGCTTTTAATATTAATCAGTATTTTAACGTAAATCAGATTTTTTTCTGCATATAGATTTCTGATTTAATGTTTCTAAAGTCTTACTTATTGTTGATTTTTTTTGAAATTTAAAATCCAAAATCCATTAATTAATATAATTAAATAAAAATAAAAAAGACTTAAATTATGTGAAAAATTAATGATTTATAGGATAACTTATCCTAGTAATTTATAAAAACTTTTCAAAAAAACAAAACGTGTCTCATATGAAACGATCGAAAGGAAATATTACTATAATTGCTTTATTATTGATAGCCCAGAGTTTAATCGCTATTTCAATTCCTAAAGTTAATGCAAATACCGATATTCCCGAGAAATTTTATCAAAAATTAGATTTACAACAGGAATTTATATATAATGTCTCTCGTTTTAATTCATTGAGCCCCTTATTATGGGCAGACTTATTATGGACAGACTTTGATTATGCCAGTACAAATGTTGGTGGAGAAATACGAGTCAACTTTACAGGATTTTATAAAAAAGACCCAAGTGATTTTTACAACGATTTTGAGAGCCTAATGCCTTATTTGGATATTAAATTCCTGGAATCAGAAAATGGAGATCTTACATTAGATAACACTTTTCTCAATGTTTCGAATGGTGAAGCAGCTCAGAATCTTGTGTTGGGATATAATACTTTCAAATCGGGATTTATGATCCCAACGAATAACTTTACTCGACTAGTAAAATTGGCCAATGCACAAGATGAGCCCCCCTACTGGAATGCAACGATCTCTATTGAGGAAACACTCGAATCTATATCTTTTAACTTTGAACAAGAAGTGGGGTTCGAACAAAAGACGTTAACGATTTATGATAAAACTACTGGATTATTAACTTACACAAATACCTCTGTTGGAAATTATTACTTAGAAATGACGCTTCTTAATCATCCTGTTATCCAGCAAATCCCCTCCTATCCGTTAATTTATCTAATTTCCATCGCCAGTATTTCAACAATAATCTATGTAATATTTCTACAAAAAAGAAGGCTCATATAAAAGTTCTCAAAAACATTTTTTTTTATTTTTTAAAATGATTGAATCAAAAAAGACCATAAAAATCATCCTTGTTTTGTCGATCTTAGTGATCGGTGGAATTGTAATCGGTTTAATTTTTATTTCGAATCTTCCTCAAGAAACACCAAATAATAATCAAGGACAAGATATCCGAACGGTAAGGTTAGCGGAAGTTCATAATATTACAGTTATTTTGGACTATTCCGGCGAAAAACCGATTGATAAATTTGAAAACATATCACTATATAATAACAATACAACCACTTTTGACGCTCTTAATAAGACATGCCAAGTTCAATATGATGATTACGGGTTCGGTTTATACGTTACCAAAATCAATGGGGTAGGAGAAGGCTGGATTTATAAAATAAATGATGAGATGCCCCCTGTTCCAGCAAATGAATATAATCTACGAGATAATGACAAAGTAGAATGGATCCATGTGTGAATTGAGCTTGTTAAAAAGATTTTAATATCTCACACTTTTTGAACAGTAGCTTAAACTTCGATTTCCTTTAAGATGGGTTCCATTTCCCTGAACGCTTTTCTAATTTTATGAAAATAATACCCTAATTTATAACCCTTGGTACAGTTTGTAAAAAGCATAAAATTATTCTCTTTAGACCCAACAACGATAATAGTATATCCATCTGTTCCGCGAATGACTATTTCTCGTAATTCTCCTTGGCTTAACCCCTCGCTTATTTTCTCACCCAAGGACAAAAGGGTAGCTGGGCTAGCACTATAAATGTCGGCAACAACATCGGCTGTTTCAGAACTTGCTACTCTTAAACCCGTTTTTGAAACAATAGCACTCCCCTCTAAATCGGTAGAGCTTTCTAATGTTTCTAAGGTCCGCATTAATTCCCTTAAAGTCTCAGAATTTACGTCTTCAAGTTCTGGGCTTTGAGATTGATTTTCCATTTTTTTCTCCTTTCAAATAACTATAATAATAATAATTTAGTAGAATTTAAGCTTTTTTAATGGACGCTCAGCCAAACAACATCAACCGCGTAGCGGTATCAGATTTTTGGTAATTTTTTTTCCTTATTCTAACTTAACTTGAAGATAACACTAACGAATTATATTTCGATAATGCAACTTCAATATTTTTAATCTTTATTGGGTTTAATATCTTTCTATACGATCCATCACTTCTAATTTTCTTGATATAAGATTCAAAGGGTCTTACTGATAGCCCATACTTCTGACAAATGAGATCATCTGCCTTTCTCCCAATGCCTAAATCTGCGTTTACATCAGAATGGATTATTCCGTATTTTTTTAAAATTTTAAAGTTCATAATTTAATACTTTGGAATACTTTTTGCTATTATAATAAAATTTAAGTTAATATA
>CAZZIC010000075.1:0-6597 GCA_964653985.1 uncultured archaeon
GGTATCCTCGGTGCTACTTTTGACTACATCAATATACCGAAATAGGAATGAAAGAAATTTGGTCTAATATGTGATTTTCTCTTCTCTTTTTTTTAATTTTTCTTAGTGATTAAAGATTCCCTCCTCTTATGATTCCAATGCTTTCAGTCTCTTCAGTGTTGCTTTTTCCTACTGCTGTATACCGAAGTCGGTCTCTAAAACATCTATCCCAATGGTTTATCTTTTTTTTTTCATTTATACCATGTTATAAAACCAATTGAATTTTTCCTAATTCATTAAACCCTCTATTTTAAAATAATATAGTTTTTACAAAAATCGTATTTTTTCTTTAAATAGAATCAGTTTCTAATATAAGATAATTAGCTTTTCTTATGATTATTGATAAATAGTTGAAAAAAAATTGCAAACATATACAACAATTTCCTTCCAAGACCTCTTTTCACAGAGCACAGATCATTTTCTTAATTCATTCTACGAGATAGGCACTCCTAACATTAGAGATGGTATGGATCTCCCTTTCAAATTGACTGAAAAAGAAAGAAATGAGAAAACTAGCCCAATATTACAATTAGCAACTCCTGAAGATGCTCACGAAATTGTGGATATTTATCTTGATATCTACAATGGAACATATCCTTATAAGGAAATGGAAAATGAGATTGAAGTAAAGAAAATGATAGAAAGTTCTGATTTTCGTTGGTTATTATTTAAAACCCCCTTTAATGAAAGAACTATAGGATGTTTTACCTATCAATTGGATTTTAAGAAGAAACGTGGATATATGCGTGGATTTAATGTTAAAAAAAGCTATCAAGGCAAATTAGATTCAGTAAAAGCTGTAATTGGAAGTATGATCGGGGTATGGACCGAATATAGAAATAAGATAAAACTTTGGTATTGTGAAAATAGAACTGCACACGCTAAATCTCAATATCTTTCTAATGTATGTGGTATAAAGCCTATTGCTTTTTTACCAAATAAAGATATCTTTAATAAGAGCATTGAATCTGATATAATGCATATTGCTTATGAATATAGCACATTAGATGAATTAAGAAGTCCAAAAGTACCTAAAGTTATCTCAGAAGTGAGATCCTTCTTTAACTATTCTAATGAGCGTTATGGTCTAGGATATTTCGAGGAATTGAATCCTCGATTACCTCTGAGATTAAGAAATTCTTCATTAGGCAATCAACAAATTGACACAAGTATATATAATCAAAAATTTGGATATAAAAGAATAAAATTTTCACTTCATAATAAAGAATCATATTTCAAGTTTCTTTATAACTCAAAAGCTAAGAATTTTGAGAAAACAGAATATAAGGTCTCAAATCAAGAAGAATTATATTTATTTCTCTGGAAATGGCTAGAATTTATTAAAAAGTATAATGTTAGATATGCTGAATCTTTTGTTTCCGCATATGAACCAGAATATCAAAAGTTATTCCTTAAATTTGGATTTTTTCCACGTGGATATATCCCCGCTTGGAATTATAATAACAAGACAGGGAAATTTGAAGATTCAATTATATTTAATTGGTATAAAGGAAGTTTATCTACTAAGCCCAAATTACTCGATTCTGGAAAAGATCTATTTTTATTGGCAAACAAGTTTACAAAAGAAATTTAAGGAGATATAAAACTTTTCAAAGAGAATTAAATCCAAAGAAAGACGATTTATCGGTTTTCTAAATAAAGGTTCACCTAAAATGGGAAAAATAATAAAATCAAAGGCACACCAACGATGATGATAATAATCTCAATGAAAATACCTAATCGCCAGTAATCACCGAATTTAAGACCACTTGGTCCCATTACCAAGATATTTGAATGGTGTCCGATAGGTGTAAAGAATGGAGAGGATGCTCCAATTAAAACTGCAATAAGAAAAGGATCAATTGATACTTGAAGCGCTGTCGCAATAGTAATTGCTATTGGTGTCATTATGATTACATCAACATTATTCACGATGTTTGCTAAGAACGTTGTCATTAGTAAGATAATGATAAGTGCAGAAAGGGGATTTATGATAATACCTGATTCCAATAACATTGAAATAATGAATTCGGAACCCCCTGTTGTTTCTAATGCTATACCAAAGGGGATCAAGGCTCCAAGTAAAATAATGACCGGCCAATTTATACTTTTATATGCTTCCTGTAAAGATAAAACTCCAGAAAGTATCATCGCTAAAGCAGCAATAGAGAAAGCAATATGGGGAGGAAGTATATTTAAAGTCGTAATTATCACTGCGGTTATAAATATTGCAAGTCCAATATAGAGTTTAGAAGTTTTCCCGAAGCTTATTTCTCTCTCAGCTAGCGGTAGACATCCGAGTTCTGAAATCTTCGAATCTATAATATCTTTACGACCTTGAATCATTAAAATATCTCCTACTTTTAGCTTAATATTTTTCAGTCTTGTTACGAGATTTTTTTCATGACGAGAAATGGCAAGAAGATTTAGACTATAACTATTAAATAGGTCAATGGATTTTACAGTTTCTCTATTTAGTATTGAATTTGGACCAACTACAACTTCCATAACATTTACCTCTTCAGACCCAAGTATCCCATCTTTAAATTCTCGATCTTCATTAAGTTGTAGCCTTGTATCACTAATTAAAATCTTTAAATCTTCTGGATCTCCTTTAATAATAAGTATGTCATCTTTTCGTAATGTTCTTAAGTTTGAAGGAGCTAGAATTTTTCTATCTTCGCGGATAAGTGTAACGATATAGATTTCAGCAGATGTAGATTTTGAAATATCATAGATCCTTTTTCCACGAATTTTACTTTTTTCAGTAACCCGTACTTCAGTAAGATACTCATTAACTTGAGAAAGAGCACTTTCCTTATTTGGAACTTCTCGTTGAGGAATAAGGCGCCATCCTACAACTACAATAAACAAAATGCATGCGATAGAAATTCCTATTCCAACAGCTGTGAAATCAAACATATTAAAAGGAGTGAGACCACTTCTCTCTCTGAATGAAGATATAATAAGGTTGGGAGGAGTTGCTATTAAAGTAATCCATCCTCCAAACTGAGAACCGAATGCCAACGGTAGAAGGTATATTGCTGGATGTTTATCATTTTTTTTAGCCAAACGGGTCGTTAAAGGCATTAAAAGTACTAAGGCTCCGATATTGTTTATAAAAGCAGATAAAAGTGTTACAGTTATTAAAATCACAAAAAGCTGGATGGAAGCATTCTTACTAACTTTAGACAGCATCTTAGAAATAATATTTGTTAACCCAGCGTTGTTTAAGCCACTAGAGACTACTAAAATTGCTACCACCGTAATAATCGCAGAATGAGAAAACCCTAGGAAAACCTGATCATACTTTATTATTCTAACTGCAGCAATAAAAAGTAACATCATTAAGGCAACTACATCGTAACGCCAATGATCCCAGACAAAAAGTACCAACATAACTATTATCGCAATAAATAAGATTATCATTTCTAAATACATTCTTACCACATTTTACCGAATTATTTAATATAAACACAAAATTTACCAAATTAAAAAACTTTTTCGACTGGTTCTAAACATCTTATCTTTTTAAGATTAAAGATTTTGAGATACATTTTACTTTATTAAAAAAATTGAAATAAAAGAAAAGAAATATTATTGATGATAAAGGTTTTTACGCTACTTTAATATCCTCGCATAGATATACATCTTGCAATGCGTTCAAGATTTTAATTCCTTCGGGCTTTGACTTTTTGAATGCCTTTCTACCTAATATTAGCCCCATCCCACCAGAACGTTTGTTAGTCACTGCTGCCCTTACAGCATCTTGAAGATCATTTCCTCCTGATTCTCCTCCAGAATTAATCAAACCTGCTCGACCCATAAAACAATTTACTAATTGATATCTATTCCATTCAAGGGGATGATCAGTAGCCAATTCATTATAGACTTTTTTATCTGTTCTCCCGAAATTTAGCTCTAAAAAGCCTCTATTGGTTGTAGAGATTTTTTGTTTAATAATATCAGCTTCTATGGTAACACCAAGATAATTTGCTTGACTTTCCATATCATTAGAGGCATGATAATCTTTTCCATTTTTTACAAATTCTTCTTTATTCCGTAGATAGCACCACAAAATACAAGCTAATCCCATTTCATGGGCATAATCAAAAGCCTTACTCACTTCTTGAATTTGACGCCTTGATTCCGGAGAGCCAAAATAGATTGTAGCTCCAACTGCTGCCGCACCCATTTTTAGGGCTTGATCCACACCTGCAAACATCGTTTGATCATAAATCGTGGGTTTGGTCAATAATTCATTGTGATTTAACTTTACAATAAAAGGAATTTTTCTGGCGTAACGGCGAGATACAGAACCTAGTATTCCCAAGGTTGAAGCAACTGCATTACAACCCCCTTCCAAGGCTAATTTAATGATATTTTCAGGGTCAAAATATGCGGGATTGGTAGCAAAACTTGCAGATGCAGTATGTTCTATTCCTTGGTCAACGGGTAAAATAGAAAGATATCCTGTATGTGCTAATCTTCCTCTCTGATTAAATAAACGTTCCATATTATTTAAGACTCTATTATTCCTATCCGTCTTTTCTACAACTCTTTCAATGTAGTCTGGACCAGGTAAATGAAGCTTTTCTTTAGAAATACCTTTACATTTATAATCTAAGAGTACATCTGCTTCTGGACCTAAAATATTTTTAATTTCCTCATAGCTCATTAATTTATGTTTATTTTCCGACATCATAATGTAAAACTCTTTAAATTTTGTTTAGATTTGAGAAAGAATAAGATGCCGAGTATAAAATATTTTATCTTTAAAAATTATTTATTATTAACAAGCTGAAATAAATAATGAGGTATTTTCATTGAAAGAATATGATTTTGACAGAGTCTTACAAAAACGATTTAATACGATGTTTTCTGATATTTCCAAGGTAGATTGGAGAAAATGGTTGGACATAACAACAAAAGAAGAATATTATGAGACTATTCTTAAAAATTCGAGACTCTCTAATGTGGAAGATTTCCAAGAAAGAATCCATAGTATAAAGACCAATTCAAGAGATTTTTCTGTAGATTTGAAAAATTATATTACAAATTATACGGGAAGTGAGCCATTAATAATGTGCCACACTTCTGGAACCACAAACAGTGATCTCTCAGCGTTAAAATGGTTTCATATAAAAACCGATTTTATAGAAAAAGTTTGGGCTCCTGGAATGCAAGCAATTTTTGAATCAAGCGGTCTTACGAATAGGGGATCCGTTGTAATATTTGTTCCTTCTCGTATGAAATTTGATGGGATGCAACAACATAAAGGAAAAGAATATTTTTCTCTTTATTCATCTGAATTTTCTCAGAGAATAATGATTTCGATAATGAAACCAAAATCCTATTTTATATATCCCTACAAGGAAGTTTATAATCTCGATGTATTATTAAAAATCTTAAGGTTGGATGATATTAAGGCAATTTCTGCTCCTGCAGCAACAATTCTTAAATGGGCTAATTTAAATACCTTTAAAAAAGGAATTAAAAATTATCTACAAAACAGAAACAACATTCGCAAGAAAGAAAGATTTACTCTTAACCTCCTTGAAAAATTAGGTCTAGATGCAATCGCCAAGGAAACGCAAACTCTTTTATCAAAAAAGTTAAAAGATTCTACTTTAATATTCAGTACCAGCTCTCTAAATAAAGAAAAATGGGAAAAAATAAGGAAATTTATGGATTGGGAAAAAGGAAAAGAAAAATTTACAAATCTTTACGTAGGTTCTGAGATTGGCCCCTTTGCAGCCAGTATTTCCAAAAATAAAGAATGTGAACCGAGTAAGGAGGAGATGTTTATTTTTCCCTTGATATATCCAATGATTGAGAAAGGAGATAAAATACAAAAAATCGAGACGGCAGAAAAAACTTTAGGACATCTTTTGGTATCGAGAATGGATAATGGGAAAGCTCTCTTAAATATATCCTCAGGCGATATTATTGAAGTAATTAGTGCAGACGGATTACCTAAAATTGGAGGAACTATTAGAAGAGACAATTTCACCTTAAAATTTCCCATTAAAACATCTGATACGATAAATATCTCAGAGAAAAGAACCATTATTGTAGGAGACTATTTTAACCTTGAAGATTTTGAAATTAAAAATGCCAAAGAATTACTAAACTGTTTACGTAGTGAATTTGATTTAGTTTCTGATTCACTTCTTTTGGTAAAAGATAATAGAAAGAATCCTTATTCTTGGAAATTTTTTATACCTCTTGATCTAAATACTGATATAATAAAAGGAAATAACGTAAAAATAACAATTTCAAAATGTGATATCAATAAATCTTTTATTAACGCATTGAACCAAAATCAAATTGATATTGAGATAATAGACGATGATCCAGTTCAATTTATGGCTTCCCGTGAAGAAATTCTTAAAAAAGTACGAGAAGGTCAAATGACTAAAGGGATCTTAAAAAAATGGCCATTATATGTTGCTTTACCTAAGAATTAAGATATTGGCTCCACATTAGAACCAGAGTAACTATAATGGTTAAAGATTTTTATTCTGATTTCTTATTCTATTTATGCCCGATGAGCAT
>CAZZIC010000075.1:6697-19461 GCA_964653985.1 uncultured archaeon
TAATGGTTAAAGATTTTTATTCTGATTTCTTATTCTATTTATGCCCGATGAGCATAATTTTAAAAAATATGAGCATGATTTTAAAAAATATAAATCAATAGAAGAATATTCTCAAACCTTAGAAGGAAATAAATACTTCCATGGATTATATCTAAAAGCGGTTAATCATCCCATCCGTAGAGAGATTTTAAAATTGGTTAATGAAAAGGGTGTAATTTCAAAAGAGGAGTTATTTAATAAATTAATAGAGGTAAAAGTCGTATCTGATAAGTCAAGTTTTGATTACAACCTTAACTATCTTCTAAAAGCTCTCTGTATTAAAAGTGAAAGGCGGGGAGAAAAAGTTTTTTATCAGATTACTCAAGAGGGTAAGGTTATTGAATATCTCTGAAAATGAAATACCAAATATTTAAAATTTTAAATAATCTTGATGAATAATCAGTAATCAGTTCTTTTACTCCTTTTCAAAATAAGTTTTATAACAACTACAACAAGGAACCCCTAATTTAATATTGGAGATGTTAATACCTTTTTTTTTCAATTTAATATAATTTATTAGTTGTTCTCGAATTTTTTGTTTATCTTCATCAAAAAATAATCGTTTTAGATTATAATAGTGATTTTTAGTATTACAAATCGGGCAGACAGTAAATTGTCCGATAAATTCATAAAAGAATTCCTTTTCCTCATCTGAGAGTTTTTTTATTTTCTTATCAGGATTATTTAAGATAATTTCCTTAAGATTATTTAATTCACTTAGCATTTGATCTCTCAATTGGCTCTTTTCACTAGAGAGATCATCGGGCTGAGAATTTTGATTGAATTTATCTTCCGTTACATCTCTGAAGACATATTCATATGCCTCATTAAAAAAAATCAGTTCATTTTTCTCATGTAGTTGGTTTTTCTTTTTGCTCATAAATTCTCATCTAATAGTAATTGATTCCAATATTAAATTCTTTCCATAGCTATTAATTTGTTTCTGAACCCTATTTTTATTTGAAACTAAAATTTTTTTCTTGCCGATAAAAAATATCTTCTTTTTTGTTATCTTCTAGTCTTCTAATGTCGATTACTTTAGAAGGAGCAAAGTATTCGAAATCAAATTTCACATCCTCTCCGGGACCTTTTCCTGGAATCGGCATCAACCGTGCCGTGAGAGGTTTATTTAATTTTAATGAGATTGTACATATATCAAGTAAAATATAAAAGATTTCCCGTTCGGTTATGTCTCCAGGTAAGGGAATACAATCTAATCCAGTTCCACAAACAGTTGAATATAGTAATAATGTATCTAAAGAATATTTATCTTCTTTTAATCTCTGAGCCAAGGTAAAGTCTTCAAGAACTGGTTGCATAAATCCTGAAAATCCGATTATTTTATCCCGTTCAAAAGGAATTGAATCGGTTATCAAGGAAACACCAAAAAGAGCTCCATAGGACCCAAAATATTCAAAACCTAATTTTTCAATAGCAGTTCCTATACTACGCTTATATTCAGGATAAGGGGCGGGAGAAAAATCAATTCCGTTAAATTCAATGTTATGCTTCCCTCCAATTTTCTCACAGATTGGGAATAAAATGTCATAAATCTCGTTAAACCGATTCTTAAGAAGATTTTTAGATTCCCTAAAGCTATTAGCCGTTTCAAAAACATTTACAACCTCATCCGCCATTTCTATTGCGAGACCAAAAGTAGGATTATCAGCGAAATGGTAAGAGGCGGGAAAAAAAGGGGTATTCGTACTGGGTAAAACATTCGAACTTATACAGAATTTTAAATTATCAAAAGGTTCTGGAGAACTGAGATTTTTAATTATTTTTGCTCCCGATTTAAGTGCTGAGAAATTTATTCCATCAAACGAGGAAGCAACGGGAAGAGAGGTAAAAAGATTATCATGTTTCTTCAAAAAATGAGGCACCTCGTCCAAGAATAATTTTTCAAAGGGTCCAAAATTTTCAAACTGATATGCCAACATCGAGCAACAAGCTAAATAGTTAATATTATAGGTTTCTACTAGATCAAGTAAAATTTCAAACTGGTTATCTAACTCTTTTAGAGTATCTTTAAGATTTTTTTTATAAAATGATTTCTCTTCATAACTAAATAAAGGTTGTGAACAAATTCGCTTACTCTGGACTTCGATATCTAATTCATTAAACTTCTGGGTAAGTTCCTCATTAAAATGATTAAAACTTTCCAATTGCTCTTCCATAAAAGACTCAAAAGTATTGTATAAAAATGGAATTAAACTTCCTATTGTGATTGCTCGTATTCTCATTTGGATATCATTTCCTCTAAAAGATTAAATCTATAATAAAGATTAAATCTATAATAAAGATTAAATCTATAATAAGTAATTAGATCTTTTTTTTAAATAAATTTTTAGGGAAAAAATTAAAACAAAATTCACAAGAATAAGATCATATTTCATCCAAACGTGCTTTTTCTTGGACTTGAGGTCTACTTGGTGCTTCTTTTGTATATTCATCGGGTTTAATTTGTCCCAGCTTTTCTAACTCTTCTGTAAATTCATTGATAACCTTAGCGAATTTTTCTCCTTCTCCAGCACTTACACTCACAATTTTAAGTCTATTTTCATTAATTCCAGCTTCAGCTAACATCTCTCGAATACTTTGATATCTTGTTTTTGCCTTCACAAAACCGGTACTATAATGGCAATCTTGTTCATAGCACCCTCCTATTAAAACTCCATCTGCTCCTTGAGAAAATGCTTCAAATACAAGGGAAGGATCAAGCATTGCTGTACACATAAGTCTTATAGGTCGAATGTTCGTAGCATAATTTAGTTTGCTGGTTCCAGCTAAATCTGCCCCGACATATGCACACCAATTACATAAAAATCCTACAATAAGAGGGAATTCTTTTTTTTCTTCTAATAATTTGCTTATCTGAGCAGATATTTGCTTTTTGTTAAAGCTGGGAATATAAAGTGCCTCGTTTGGACACATTGCGGCACAAGCGCCACATCCAGAGCAGTTTGCTTGGGTAATGTACAATTTTTTATTCTCAATAGAAATTGCGTTGTAAATACATATATTTTCACAGAGTCGACACAAATCACATTTTTCTGGTTCATGGTAAACAATATGAGGATCTAATTCAACTTTTCCTCTGGCAATTAGCGCTATGGCTTTTGAGGCAGCACTTTCTGCTTGTGCTATGCTATTTGGAATATCTTTAGGTCCTTGAATAGCTCCAGCTAAGTATATTCCATTAACAGAAGTTTCAGAGGGTTTTACCTTTAGATGCTTTTCTAAGAGAAAGCCATAAGTATCTTGAGAAATATTTAAGATTTGGCTTAATTTATCGGTCCCATTTGCCGGTTCGATACCCACAGCTAATACAACCATATCAGTCTTATTCTCAAATAATTTATCTTCGAGGATATCCTCTCCTCGCACGATTAATTCCTCAGAAATATCACTCTTCAATACAGCGGAAATATTACTCTTGATAAATCTAATACTATATTCTTCACGAGCACGGTTATAAAATTCTTCGCAATTTTTCCCAATAGCTCTTATATCCGTGTAGTATATATTAATTTCTACATCGGGATTTTCTTTTTTTATTAGAACCGCTTGCTTAATTGAAGCATTACAACAAACTTGGCTACAATATTCATGATCAATTTTTTTATTTCTTGAGCCAACGCAAAGGATAAATGAAATCTTCTTTGGAGTCTTTCCATCTGAGGGTCTTACAACCTTTCCATTTGTTGGACCATCATTATTAAGTAATCTTTCCATTTGCATCGTAGTAATAACATCAGGATACTTTTCATAGTTTAACTCCATTAAAAGGGAAGGATCAAATGTTTTTAGTCCCGTTGCAATGATAATTGATCCGACTTTAAAGCTAATTTCTTCGGATTCTTGATCAAATATTATTGCATCTCGATCACACGCTTGAGCGCATGCTTTACATCCGATGCATTCCTCTTCAATAATATTAGGAAATAATGGTACTGCTTGTGGATATGGTACATCTATGGCTTTACGTGGATAAAAGGTATCTTCCATTTCGATCGGACAGACCTCTCGACATATATCAAAGCATCCTACACATTCCTCCTCATCTATAAATCGGGGTTTCTTTTCGACTGTTATATCAAAATTTCCCACATATCCAGAAACCTTTTTTACTTCAGAATATGTTATCAATTCAATATTCGGATGTTCGTTTACTTGTTGCATCAAAGGTCCTAGAATACATATAGAACAATCAAGAGTGGGAAAAGTCTTATCAAAAAGCGCCATATGTCCTCCGATGGTGGGTTCTCTCTCAACTAAATACACTTTATAACCAGCTTCTGCAATCACCATGGCAGCTTTGATCCCAGAAATCCCTCCTCCTATTATCAAGGTAGAGGGGGTTATCCTTGCTTTTTGCTGTTTTAAAGGTTCTAATAGTTTAACATGTTCGATAGCCATATCAATTTGATCTATTGCTTTTCTGGTGGCTTTTTCTGGTTTATCGGGATGAACCCAAGAATTTTGTTCCCTTATATTTGCAAAAGAGATTAAAAATCTGTTTATTCCCGCTTTTTCAATAGTTTTTCGGAATAATGTCCCATGTAATTTGAATGAACATGCGGCGATCACCACACGGTCGATATCTTTTTCTTCTATTTCTTCTCTAATCTTTTTCAATCCTAATTCCGAACATAAATATTGATCTCTTAATACCGAAACCTCGGGATAATCAACAAAATGATCCTTTAATTGTTCGGTATCAATAACGCCACTAATATTTCGACCACAATCACATACGAAAAGTCCAATATTCAAATTTTTTCCTCCTTATTGGCTAAAACTCTAATTGAAATAGAGTTTAAAGATTTTTTATTTGATATTATAAGCATTTTTTCTGGGGATGCTCAGCCAACCAGCATCAACCGCGTAGCGGTATCAGATTTTTGATAATTTTTTTTAAATTTATTTCCTTAACTTGAGGATATTACAACTTCAATATTTTTAATCTTTACTGGGTTTAAAATTTTTCTATACGATCCATCACTCCTAATTTTCTTGATGTAGGATTCAAAGGGTCTTGTAGATAATCCATATTTTCGACAAATGAGATCATCTGCCTTTCTCCCAATGCCTAAATCAGCACTTACATCAGAATGGATTATTCCATATGTATAAGATTTGAACAAGCCCCTAGATATGTATGGCTCTGCGTTGGGGTATTTATTGGACTTCGGGTTGATATAGACTCCGCGAACACCTTTTTTTCCTTTATTCATCTCTTTTCTCAACTTCTGAATTTTATCATTATATTGCGAGATTAACTTTAAATCATTTGTCTTATCCCTTTTATACTTTAACTGCTTAATTTCATCTCCGAGTTTCTTTAACAGATTCATATCTGCTAAATCTAGTTGGGAAGCCATCGAGGTATAACTTTCTTCGGTTCGGATGATATCGATTCCTTCAAGTGTTCCTATGTATTCAAGATACTCAACTATCCGTAAATGAGGTAATAATTGGAAAATCTTGTTGGATCGCTTTAAGGGGGCGTTATTTTTCCATCCTTTATTATATCCGCATACTATTGCTCCGATTCGATTTTCCTTACAGTAGTTAATTATGTATCGTGCAATTTTATGAGTCCAATCCTTAACCGCGGAATTTCGGTAATTGACCACTCGGAAATACTCGATTTTATGTTCGTCTCTGATTGTTTCTAAGCGTTCAATCCGCTTTTTCTCACTTGGAAGAGGTGAAAGTTCTTTTTCCAAATTATCATATACTTTCAATTTTATTTTATACTCTCGTATGACGTTTTTGATATTTTTATTGATGTTTTTTAGATAGCGTGTCTTTTCTCCGATATCGTGAACTAAAATGGAGATCTCAAATTCCAACTCGTATTTTTCAGTCTGGGTTGAAACCTTCTTTAACTTCTGTTCTGCCTTGCTCTTCTGTTTTCGATACATCTTGATCTCTTTTTGTAAGTTATCTTGTCTTTCGTAAAGTTTGATCAAGTGCGGGTTATATTTTTCTCCTATTTTCTTTTTCCTATTCTTGATGTATTGTTCCAACCGAATTTTTCGATTCGTGATCAAACCCAAAATTGCCTCTTTTGTTCTTAGGTGAGTGTTTATTAAAGATTCTGGGATCGTATAGTTAGATTGCAGTTCCGAGCATTGATAATGTAAGAGGTAGTTGGCTTTCTTGATAAAACGATTATTTACAGAAGAAGAAGCGGAAATTGCTACGTTTCTTAGTCCTATCCCGATGACTCCCAAACAAATCTCAAGAAAGATTAAGATGGAACAAGAGGATTTGGAAGAAAAATTGCATAATATGTCGTTAAAAGGGTTAATTTTTAGAGTTAAAAGGGATGGAAAAGTATACTATAACACAGCTCCATACATGATAGGTTTATATGAATATTCGGTGAAGAAAGTAGATAGGGAACTAGCAAAATTGTTCAAAGATTATTTTGAAAAAGCCTATTTAGATGAGCTTGGATCAAGTAACATCCCAGGATTCAAAGTTATTCCTATAGAAGAAACATTGGAACCCGAAACTACTCTTTATCCTTATCACAAACTCAAAAAGAGTATAAGGAATGCCAGGAAAATTTCTGTTAAAGAATGTATTTGTAGAAAGGAATCTAGATTACTCGGTGAAGGATGTGATTATCCATTGGAGACTTGTTTGAGCTTTGGAGCCGCAGCAGAATATTATATTGAAAATAACATGGGAAGAGAAATTGATGCAAAAGAAGCGATTGAAATTCTCGAGAAGGCAGATAAGGCAGGTTGAGTTCATGCGGGTGTAAATACAAAACATTTATCAAATATATGTAATTGCTGCCCCTGTTGTTGCGCTTCAATGAAAGGCATAACTCAACATAATCATGATAAGCATAGATATTTGAACGCTCTATTTAAGTCTGTAATAGATAATGAAAAATGCGTTAGATGTGAGATTTGTATTGAACGCTGTCTTGTTAAAGCTATAAAGATGAAAGAATTTCCAACTGTAGAGTATGAAAAATGGCTTGGATGTGGTTGTGTGCAACTGCTTGTCCTCAAGATGCTATAAAACTGGAAATAAGAGAAAAACGGGAAAAACCATTTGAAAGAGTTTTAGAATTAGGAATGGCTATTTTGAATTCTAAGCGAAATGTAACTAAAAAAGAGGAAACTAATTGATAGAGATTTTATAAAAAAAATTAACGGGGAGGTTGAAAAAGTTTTTAAGTTTATCGTGAAAATTTATTGGAGAAGCGATTTAAGCAAAAAAGAATCCAAAGATTTAAAAAATATTGTAAATCTTTTTTAAATAGTTAAAAAATATATACAATTTTATCAAGGTGAAATTAAATGTCAGAGGAATCAGAAAAACCTAAAAACACGGAAGAAGAAAAAAAAGAAGTTGAAAAACCCAAAGAAGAAACCAAAGCTAAAAAAGCAGAAAAAGAGACTTACAACCCTAACTGGGATTCTCTTGAACCAATTGTCGTAAGCGCTGGTAAATGGAGTTGGGTCATAGGTCTGGTTAATGGACTAATTTATTTATTCTGGAGTATTTACATGTACATTGTAGGGGGTACTGCAGCCTCATATGGATTAGTTGTTGGATCTGTGTTTGTAACAGCAACGTGGTATCTAATTGGAGCTATACTAACGATAATTTTAAGCGTATTTTTTGTAAGACCTCGATTCTCTAAAAAATGTAGTTCAAAAGATTGGGACTCATTAATGAATGATGTGTTGGTTTTAGGTAATATTAGATTTCCTTGGATGTTCATCTGGGGAATACTTTTAGAGATTTTCGGTCAATGGTGGGCAGGAGCTCCAATCCTTTTTGTTGGTGTAATCTTAGTCTTTTTTGGTCCAAAACCTTATGAATGGACAAAATAAATTTTTTTTAATTAACCTTTTTTTTTATCTATTTTTCAATATAGGTTAAAATTCAATATTCCTCTTCTAAATTTACAAGATTAATAATATCTTTCTCCATTTGGGTCATTCTAATAATATTCTCAATTACTTCATCCCATCGCAACAAATCCGTAAACGGAGAATAACCTCTATGAGGAGAGAGAATAACATTGTCTAATTCATCAAATGGATAATGGAAAGGATATTTTTCTCCTTGCTGATTAGGTTCAGGGTCACTGTCATACCAAACATCTATACCCGCTCCAGCAATGATTTTCTCGCTTAAAGCCTTGAAAAGGCTTTCTTCATCAATAATGACCCCTCTTGCAACATTTATGATAATTCCATCAGACCCTAAAAGCTCTAATTCCTTTAACTGAATCATATTTCTAGTTTCAGAGGTCACTGGAACTGCCACAATTAATATATCTACCTTTTTGAGAAAAGAATGGAATTCGGGAGGTTCAAATTTTGTTACTTCAGTAGGTAATTTTATTGTTTGTTTTTCCCAATTTTTTCGATATACAGTAAAATTAATGTTAAAGCCTGATAGGAATTTATGGACTTTTGAATTAATAGCTCCATAGCCAAGTAAACCTACTTCTCTAAATCTTAATGGGTTTGAAGCAGCCTCTTTATCCCCTGTTCGCCATTTTCCGTTTTTCATCCAGATATGGTGAGGAATGATCTTATTCATAAAAGCTAACAGCATTGCTATTGCGTGCTGAGCCACAAAGTATGAATTCCCATGACCATTGGCTAATAAAACATTTCTTGTTTTATTTATCTCTTTAAATTTGTCAATTAGGTGATGGACCCCCGTACCTGGTACAATAAATAAACGTAAATTTTTGGCTTTCTTTAAAATATCAAGACTTGGGCGCCATCCAACAATTATATCGGCAATGGATAATTTGGTTTCAGGAATTTCTTCGTCCTCCTCCTTAGGAAAGTAAAGATTGACCTTTGAATTATCCTTTAAATTCTTAAGAATATAGTTTTCAACAACCTCGGGGAGTTTTCGTAAAAAAACTACTTCTATTTGAGTTTCATTCTCTATTTGTTGGTTCATAAGTAGATCAGATCTATTTATTTAGGTATTATTAGATTCATAAAGAATTATGATAGATTAAAACAACACCTATTAAATGTATGAAAAGTTATATTTTAAGCTTGCTCTTTAAATTTAGTCATCTTTAATCAGAAATCTGGTCTTTCATTAGAGCCATCGTGTAAACAATATCTGCCTTATTTTCTGATAATTGCTTTTCTTTTGAAATAATTTTGTACTTATTCTTTTGGAATGCCTTTAATGATCTTTTATTATAATTAGCAATATCACACCCGAAAATAATATCAGCATTAAGTTCTTCAAATCCGAATTTTGGTAACATTATTTTTACTATTTTTGGGCTCTCAACCCTACAGGTGGGAGAAATAAGCTAAATCAATAGATAATTAAAAGTGTTTTCACTACTTTCTACTTTTCTAAATCAATAAGTTTAGTTAGAAATATCGAAAAATAGTCTATGTCTATAACCTAATTTAGAGGTAAAAACCAGTTTTTAAGAGAGATCTTGGAAGGAAAGGATATACCTTAAATATATCAAAATTATTTTCCTTCATTCTCAAGAAGAATTTCTTTTCAATTTCGTATTCCCGAGTAGTCCATTCAATAAGCTCTTCTGTAGAATGATACTCACCTTTCTTTTCTAAGGAATTTTGTAATCCTTCACACTTCCTCGCATATTTTCTCACATTTCTAATATTTCCAACAAGCATATTCCACCCAATTGGAAAGGCTCTACATTGAAATGGTCGTTCTTCATGAACAGTACATTTATTTTTTTCGCTTAGGAACTGACAATGTTGATCTTTACCGGAAAAACGAAATCCCAAGGTCTTAAAACTATAATTTTTTCCTCTTTTTGCCCCCTCTTCCTTCCAGTAAAAACTAGTTCCTATCAACTTTACATACTTCGCGCAAAATTGTGTTAAAGTAATTTGATTTCCTTCGTCTTTTAGATGTTTTACTAATCTTCTTATATCCCTTTCATAAAGATAAACTTCTCCGCTATTAAACCCTCTGCAACAATCCCCACATTGAACACATGAAAAATAAAAGCCCTCCTCGAAGAATGAAGTTATTGTTCTCTGCTTAGACAAGATTTAATAAATCTCGTTAATTTTAGAATGTGATTTAAAATATAATCTTCTACTAAATTAATATTCCAATAATACTAAATAAATATATTGCTTATGAAAACGAATGGTTATCTAGTTAATACATATAATATAGCTGATTATCTTTAGAAATTAAAATCCTTGTTAAAGAGCCAAACCAAAATTATTTATTAGCTCAGAGAACAATAATATTATTATAACAAACTAATAAGGAGTGAAAGCATTTCATTACGGAATTAAATCTTGAAGAAAACGAGACCTATTTTAGCCTCTTAAAAGAAGAGATCCATAATCTTGAGAAAGTTCTCAAAAATAGGAGAATTAAGAATAGTAAAGAGTTTAAAAAGTGGGAAAACGATTTTCAGAAAGTATATTCTAAAAAAATTCTCTCATTAGAGCTATATATCTTCCATTCTCTAATCTATTTCATCGGTCATTATTTTATCGGTAAATTTGTATTACTTCCTATAGAAAAATATAATTTTAGCTTCCTTGATCTCGATAAAAAGACCTTATTTCAAACATTACAGAAAATTCGGGACTCATCCAATCAACATTTTAATAATATTTCCCTATTTAATTTAGAGTATTTCAACCCTTTAGAGAGATTCTTTGAGAAAAATAATAATGAGAGATATTTCGAAATTTTCATCGGTATTATTCATAAAATATTTAGCATAGAAATAGAGCCCGAATTTCTTTTTAATTTCTTTCTTCAATCATACCTATCCAAATTAATTAGACATCAAGCCGGGGAATTTTATACACCGCCATTTTTAGTCAAAGAAATGGTTAAAGAATCCTACCACTTTGGTGAAAATGTGATAGATCCATGTTGTGGAACAGGAAATTTTATTATAGGGGTTATCCAAGAGATATTTAAATCCGATAAGGAGAAAAAGATAAAATATGATGCCTTAGAAAATATTTATGGATTAGATATTAACCCAATCTCCGTTTTTATTGCTAAAATAAACACCTTATATTTACTTCGAGAATATGAAGATATAAAACTTAATATATTTCAGACAGATTCATTATTTGAACTTAAGAATATAAATTTTCCAGGTTTTGATTTAGTAATCGGTAATCCTCCTTGGTATACATACAGAGATATCGAATCTCCAGAATATCAGCAGAAGATCAAGAAATTGGCTGAGAAATTGGAAATAAAACCAAGACCCAAAAATATCTTGAATATTGAAATTTCGACTTTGTTTTTCTATTTCGCTAAGGGATGTTTTTTGAGAGAAAATGGTAAAATATTCTTTGTTATCACGGAGGGAGTATTAAATGGATCCCACGCAGCACGATTTAGAACTTTTAAGGGTTTTAAGGACATTAAAATCTGGACATTCAGTAAAAATTTAGAGAGAGCCTTTAATGTAAAATTTATCTGCCTTTTTGCCAAGAAAGATCAAAAGAGAGAAAAAACCCCCAATTTTCAACGTGAAATACCTACGGTAAATTATGAATTAAGAGATACTCCTCAAAACAATAAACGTATTAATAGAGAGGATTTAATTTCAAAGGAAGGCTCCTTTTTAACCCCTTATGGAATAGAAAGAAAGGGAAAAAAAGTTTATGTAAAAAAATTTATTTCAAAAAAAAAATATGAGGAGATCCTTCCTAATAAGGAAAGTAAATATAAAACATTATTTCATAAAGGAGCAGATTTAAACCCACGAAATCTAATTTTTGTAAAATCACAATCTGTTGTTGAGGGTTCTTTGGTTAGAATTAATCCAGACCCAAGAGTTTTTAAAAGAGCCAAGCGTCCGTGGACAAAAAAAGAATATCGTAATGAATTTGTAGAAAAAAAATATATTTTTAATGTCATAAAAAGCACTGAGTTAGTTAAGTTTTTTGTATATGACTCGTATAAAGTCTTTTTACCACTGAATCCAAAAGATTTAAGCTATGACTATGAATCATTGGAAGAGAATGCCAGAAAGTTTTATAATAAAATAAACCAAATCTATTTAAAATATAAGAAAAAAACCACCAAGCATACCTCACTTCTTGATAATCTTAATAGATGGTCAAAATTAATCAACGAGAGGCAGCTTTCGAACTTAAAAGTAGTATATAATAATTCAGGTTCAATCTTAAATGCGGCTGTGATTCAAGGAGATTATTTAATTACTGGAGATTTAAGCTTTTATAGTCCGAAAAGTATCGAAGAAGGGTATTATTTATCCGCTGTATTGAACTCTAGCGTGTTAACAAAACAAGTTAATATCAGGAAAAGTTCGCGTCATATATTTAAATTACCCTTTAGTATACCAATTAAGATTTTTGATAATAAAAACCCAAATCATTTACGTATTTCAGAGTTGGGACGAAGGGCAGAAAAAAAAGTAAAGAAATCTATTAAATTATTGAGTCAGGAAAAATCTAAATTCCCTTCAAAATTTAAACTCCAAAAAGGCTTAAGTAAAAAACTTGGTAATCTTTTATCAGAGATTAATGAATTAGTGACTGAAGAATTTTAAGTATATTTTGATTTACTGAAGCAGCTGATTACGATATTAAGATTTCTAATGAAAACTTTCCAAATGAAAACTCAAAAAAATATGGTATTACTTTCTGAATACCTTTTAAAAGAGAAAGGAGATTAAGACGTGTAAAAGCACTCAAAACGCTATTATC